>JAGPIU010000013.1 GCA_018054805.1 Paludibacter sp.
TTCCAGCCCATTACATTGAATCCTTTTTGATATAAGTGATACAGATTGTCGAGTTTTTCTGCATAATTATCGAGTTTGCCCAGTATTATCACGGCATCGCCAACGCGGGGTATCAGCTCAATTTTCTGATCTTCGCGAACATAAATCTGTTCTATTTGCGCATCCCAGAATTCGTTTGTGGCTATGTAGTTTACAAAGTCGAACAAATGTTCGGTCACAAAACTTTTTGTAACACGTCCCGATACCACAGGTACATACACCGCATTGTTAAGCGAAACCGGGAATATTTTCTTGTCGGCATCGACATAAAAATTTTCGGTACCCGAAATGATAAAACGCGGAATGCGCTGCTCTACATTCAGATATATAATTCCGGAGGGCGTTTTGTAACACTCAGCCGATTTAATCATCGGATTGCGCAAAAGTTCCTTTTCTATCGATTCAGTTCTGATGCGTTTGTAAGTTTTACCAATGGGATTCAGATTTTTGCCTGCCAGTAAACCCGCAATTTCAGATTGCGAAATTAGTTGAATTTTTTCTTTATCCAATAAATTTATTTCTAAATTTCTGCAAACAACTCCTCTGTCGATGGTTGAAAATGACCATATCGCGAATATAACATATCCCATCACAAGTATAATACCTGCAATGATAAATGACAATGCGATTCCGGAGATTTTCTTTTTGTTCATTATTCTGCTACTGTTTCCTGTTTTTCTTCTTTTTCCTCTTTAGCAGATGCCTGATGTTGTTTTCTGAGTTCGTCGCGGATAATGGGTACAAGCCGGTCGATGTCTCCCGCTCCGAAAGTTACCAGTACCTCCAGTTCGCGTTTTCTCAGTTCGGAAATAATGTCTTCTTTTGAATAAATATTTTTATCAGTAAGTTGTACATTTTTCAGAATGATTTCAGAACTTACACCGGGAATTGGTAATTCACGTGCGGGGTAAATGTCGAGCAACAGCAATTCGTCGAGACCCGAAAGCGCTTCGGCAAACTCGGTAGCAAAGTCGCGCGTGCGGCTAAAAAGGTGTGGCTGAAAGATGCCGGTTATTTTTTTACCCGGGAAAAGACTTCTGATGGAGGCAATACTGGCTTTCAACTCGCTTGGATGATGGGCGTAATCGTCCATATACACAGTTTTTTCGGATTTGAAAACTGTGTTGAAACGACGGTGAATGCCTGAAAAAGATGATATTCCAACTCTGAGCTCTTCGGCGCTTACACCGTTGAGCCAGGCCAATGCCATAGCAGCCACACTATTTTCTACATTGATACGAACCGGAACTCCCAGTCGTACATCGGCTATGCGATCGGTTGGGGTCACAAAATCGAAGCGGATTTCTCCTTTGTCGAAACGGATGTTCTCGGCGTGAAAATCGCCACCTTCATCCATCGAATATGTGTAGAGTTTTACGCCCTTTTGTAAAACAGGAGTTACTGCCACTCCTTTGCGCATAATGAGTGCGCCACCCGGTTTGATGAGAGATGTAAAATGCTCAAAACTCTCACGAAAAGCATCGGCTGTTTCGTAAATGTCGAGATGATCGGCATCCGCTGAAGTAATTACAGCCATGTATGGTGACAACTGATGAAACGAACGGTCGTATTCGTCGGCCTCGATGACCACATAATTGCTGTCTTTCGATAGTAAAAGGTTGGTGTTGTAATTGTTCGAAATGCCACCAAGAAACGCACTACACATAACCTGCGACTGATAAAGCAGATGTGCTGTGATGGTGGAGGTAGTGGTTTTGCCATGTGTGCCGGCAATGCAAATTCCTTTGTTTTGCCGTGTGATGTTGCCAAGTACCTGGGCACGTTTCAGTATTTCGTAGTTGTTTTCTCTGAAATATTGAAGCTGCGGATGATTCTCGGGAATGGCCGGTGTAAGTACGATAAGCGTACTTTTAGGATATCTGAAATCGGCCGGTATGCACGAAACGGCATCGTCGAAACAGATTTTTATACCTTCGGCTTCGAGGTCGTCGGTCAGTTTTGAGCTGCTGCGGTCGTAGCCACCCACCTGAAAACCTTTTGTGTTGAAATATCTGGCCAAAGCACTCATGCCTATTCCGCCAATACCCAGAAAATAATATCTTGTAAATTTGTTCATGTTCTTTTTTTGTACAATCAATTGTAAATAAACAGCTTTTCCCTTTGTTGGTGAATTATTTTATCAGTTTGCATATTTCATCCACAATTCTTTCGTCCGAATTTTTGTCGGCAAGTTTCAGTATGTTTTCGCTGAGTTTCTGTAACTCATTTTCACTCTTTATCAGTTCTATTGCCTTTGGAATCAGATTGAACTGAGCTTCCACATCTTTTATCATCACGGCAGCATCGTGTTTTACGAGCGCCAAAGCATTTTGAGTCTGATGATCCTCGGCTACATTGGGCGATGGAACCAAAATCGATGGTTTGGCAAGCAGACAAAGTTCTGAAATTGAACTTGCTCCTGCGCGTGAAATAACCAGGTCGGCAATAGCGTATGCATAATCCATTCGGGAAACAAAGTCGGTTACCAATAGTTCTTTGCATTTGTAGGGCAGTGCAGCCTTTCGAGCGTCCTCAATGTAAAATCTGCCTGTTTGCCATATTACCTGAATGTTGGCTTCGCAGAGTTGTTTCAGGAATTGCATCACACTTTTGTTGATAGTACGTGCTCCAAGGCTGCCACCCACAATCAGCAAGGTTTTCTTTGCAGGTTCAAACCCGAAGAAATCATAGGCTTCGCTGGCTCCGGGTTTTACCATAAACAAATCCTGGCGTACCGGATTCCCGGTTTTTATAATTTTTCCGGCAGGAAAGAATTTTTCCATTCCTTCGTAAGCAACACAAATGGCTGCTGCTTTTTTGGCAAGCAATTTATTTGTAACTCCTGCATAAGAATTCTGTTCCTGCAAAACAGTGGGAACGCCGAATGCTGAAGCTGCTTTCAATACAGGTGCGCTGGCATATCCGCCCACACCAATGGCTACTTCCGGTTTGAAACGACGAATAATGCCACGGGCTTTGAGTATGCTTCGTCCCAGATTGATAAGTACTTTTACGTTTTTCAACAGGTTTTTGCGATCGAAACCACTCACGGGCAATCCTTCGATAGCGTATCCTGCTGCAGGTACACGATCCATTTCCATTCTGCCCTTAGCGCCGACAAATAAAATATCGGCATCGGGAAAACGTCTTTTCAACGCATTGGCTATGCTGATGGCCGGGAAAATGTGTCCTCCGGTTCCTCCTCCGCTAATGATGAATTTATGTGGCATACCTTTATGGTTTATATTCGTTGCTGAAAAAAGTTTTTTACAATTCGTCTAAGGTTACAACCGGAACTTCTTCTTCCGGCTTCTCATCCATCTCGTTTTTGCCCTGGTTCGATTCCTTTATCTGTCGGGTTACGCCGAGTATTACACCGAAGTACAAACATGTAATCAGAATCGATGTTCCTCCACGACTGATCAGCGGTAAAGGCTGACCTGTTACCGGTCCGAGACTGGTAGCTACCGACATGCTTACAAATGCTTGTGTGACAATCATAAGCGAAAGTCCGATAACCAAAACTGCAGGGAAAACAGTTGGGCTGGTAGTGGCTATTCGTCCGGCTCTGTACAGTAATACAAGATACAGTAAAATTACAAAAATTCCTCCGATTAAACCTAATTCTTCAACTACAATTGCGTAAATAAAATCGGAGTAGGCTTGTGGTAAAAAATCGCGTTCCACGCTGTTGCCCGGCCCCACGCCAAAAACGCCTCCCCGGGCTATGGCAATGCGGCCATGTTGTACCTGTCGGTTTTCGTCGTTTATTTCGTATTTCGATGTTTCAGCATCGGCTTCTTTATCGCCTGTAAACCTGTCGATACGCGCCACCCATGTATATGCACGGTCGAATGCTTCGGGCATTTTGTCCTGTGGTATAAGTTTTACAGCGCTAAAACCCAGAATTATGGCCAGTAAAATGGCGGCTCCAACCAGTCCGAGGCGTTTTAGTGAAACACGTCCGATAAACATCATCAGATATACTACTCCGAAAAGTAAAATGGCTGTTGAAAAGTTCTCGAGTAAAATAAGCGGACACACCACAGCCAGCAATATCATTGTGTTACGGAAGTACTTTTTTTCATCCGTTTCCGGATTTTTAATACGCGAAATAAAGTCGGCCGCCACAATAATTACCGATAATTTGGCTAATTCCGAAGGCTGGAACTGCACTCCGCCAATGACCAACCAGCGCGTGGCGTCATTCTCGCTTTGTCCTTTGAAAAGTACCCATATAAGCATTAAAACTGAAACCAGCAGGCCGACATACGACATCAAACGAATAAACCGATAGGGAATAAGATGCACGAAAATAGCCAACAGAGCGCCACCTGCCAGAAAACTTACATGCCTGAGTACAGGTGCTGTGTGGCTCTCGGCTTTGTAGGCCAGTGTGCTCGAAGCGCTGTACATCTCTATGACCGATACCACGCAAAGCATGATAAATACGACCCAAAGTGTGGCATCTCCCCGTAGATATTTTTTTAGTAAGCTGTCCATTTATTTAGTCCTGACTTTCTAAAGCGGATTTTTTTTGTTGATAAAAAAGATATTATAGATTACGAACGCATTTTTTGAACTGACGTCCGCGATCTTCGTAATTCTGAAAAAGGTCGAAACTGGCACAGCAGGGCGAAAGTAATACTGTCTCGCCATCGTTAGCCATTTGGTATGCTGCATTTACTGCATCTTCCATCGATTGCACATCTACAATTTTTTCGCACTTACCGTCGAAAAATTTATGGAGAGGAGCATTGTCGAGTCCCATAAAAATCAAACCCTTTACTTTGTCGCGCACAAGTTCTTCTATTTCAGAATAATCGTTGCCTTTGTCGGTTCCGCCCAGAATAAGTACAGTAGGCGTTTTCATGCTTTGCAAAGCATACCAGCATGAGTTTACGTTGGTGGCTTTCGAATCGTTGATGTAGCGTACGTTTTTTACAGTAGCCACATATTCGAGACGGTGCTCCACGCCCTGAAAGTCCTGAAGCGATTGACGAATGCTTTCTTTTTTTACATTGAGAACAGAGGCTGCGAGTCCTGCGGCCATCGAATTGTAGGTATTGTGCAATCCCTGAAGTGCTAATTCTGATACCGGCATAGTAAAAATTGTTTTAAGGGTTTTTATTATAAGTTCATCGTTTTCAATAAATGCTTTTGTTTTTTTGTCTCTTTCGATGGCGAAAGGATAGACTGCCGATTGAATGTTGCGTTTGGCAAGTTCAGCTTTAATCACAGGGTCGTTTTCCCAGTAAATAAAGGTGTCGTCGGCAGTTTGATTTTGTGTGATTCTGAATTTTGAATCCACATAATTCTGGAATTTATAATCGTACCGATCCAAATGGTCGGGTGTAATGTTCAGTAAAATGGCTATGTCGGCTTTGAAAGCGGTCATTCCGTCGAGTTGAAAACTGCTGAGCTCCACCACATAATATTCGAAGTTTTCGGTAGCCACCTGAAGTGCCAGACTGTTTCCGACGTTTCCGGCCAAACCCACATTCAATCCTGCATTTTTCAGAATGTGATAGGTAAGCATTGTGGTAGTGGTTTTTCCGTTACTTCCGGTAATGCAAATCATTTTTGCATTGGTGTAGCGTCCGGCAAATTCAATTTCGGAAATCACAGCTGTACCCTGCGCATGAAGTTTTTTGATGAGTGGCGCTTTGTCAGGAATTCCCGGACTTTTAATTACTTCAGATGCATTCAGAATCAAACTTTCAGTATGCTGTTTTTCTTCCCACGGAATACCAGCTTCGTTGAGCATGCTTTTGTATTGGGGTTTTATTTCCGATAAATCGGATACAAAAACCTCAAAACCCTGTTTTTTTGCCAGTATAGCTGCTCCGGCACCACTTTCGCCTGCACCAAGGATAACTATTCGAGCCCCACCAACCTCTCCACAATGGAGGCTTTTGGAGTTAGTGTTTTCTGTTATATCATTAGTATCTTTTTTCATCTTCTTTAAGTCCCCCTTTAGGGGGATTTAGGGGGCTTTTATCTGATTTTCAAAGTTATAATTGTGATAGCTGCCAGAATAATTCCTACAATCCAGAAACGAATTACAATTTTCGATTCGGGTAAAGCCTGTATCGGATTTTGAATTAGTGCCTGAATGCCTGCGTTTCCGGGTTTCTGATAATGATGATGCAAAGGAGCCATTTTGAATATTCGCTTTCCTTCGCCATATCTTTTTTTGGTATATTTAAAATATCCTACCTGCAACATTACTGAAAGGTTTTCGACCAAAAACACACCACAAAGAATCGGTATAAGAAGTTCTTTGCGAATGGCGATGGCAAAAACTGCAATAATGCCGCCCAGTGTCAGACTGCCTGTGTCGCCCATGAATACCTGAGCCGGAAAAGAATTATACCACAGAAAACCAATGGTTGCGCCAATAAATGCACCTGCAAAAATGAGAAGTTCTCCCGTGCCCGGAATGTACATGATATTGAGATAGCCCGAATAATTTACGTTACCCGACACATATGCCAGAATCCCGAGAATGACGCCCATGATGGCCGAGGATCCGGTAGCCAGCCCATCGAGGCCATCAGTCATATTCGCACCGTTGGAAACTGCAGTTACAATGAAAATGGTGACTAAAACAAAGAGTATCCAGCCATAATCCTGTGCTTTTTCACCCATCCAACGGAAAGCATCGGCATAATCGAGATTATTGTTTTTGAAAAAAGGAATGGTGGATTTTGTCGATTTTATATCTTCTTTTGCGTAGGTTACGTTTTCAACGCGCTGGTCGGCACCTTTGACTTCTTTGTTTTCACGAATCACTACATCAGGGCTCAGGTACATGGTAAGTCCTACGATTAAACCGAGTCCAACCTGTCCCACAATTTTGAAACGGCCACTGAGTCCATCTTTGTTTTTGCGAAAAACCTTGATGTAGTCGTCGAGGAATCCGATAATGCCAAGCCAAACGGTAGTAATCAGCATCATGATGATATACACATTGTTCAGTGACGCAAGCAAAAGTGTGGGAATAAGAATTGCAATAATAATGATAATCCCACCCATAGTTGGAGTTCCTTTTTTGCTCATTTGGCCTTCGAGACCAAGTTCGCGAATGGTTTCGCCAATTTGCTTTTTTTGCAAATAGTCGATAATGCGCCGTCCAAACATAGTGGCAAGCAAAAGTGAGAAAATGAATGCCAGCCCCGTACGGAACGATATAAAGTTGAACATTCCCGCTCCGGGAAAATCAAATACTTTGTCGAGCCAGGTAAATAAGTGGTATAGCATAATTTTATTGTTTACGATTTACAATTTCTTTCTTCAATTCATCAAAAACAGTTTCTGACTTCTTCGCGGTCGTCGAAATGATGTTTAACGCCTTGTATTATCTGATAATCTTCATGTCCTTTTCCGGCCACCAATACCACATCGCCTTTTTGAGCAATGGCACAGGCAGTTTTAATTGCTTCCCGACGATCTACAATTGTCAGGCTTTTGCTTTTCTGTGTTACATCCAATCCGGCCAGCATGTCGTTCAGTATATCCTGAGGATCTTCGAAGCGTGGATTGTCAGAAGTAAGAATGGCTTTCCAACTGCCATCCACTGCTTCGCGGGCCATCATGGGGCGCTTGCCCTTGTCGCGGTTGCCACCACAACCCACTACGGTAATCAATCGGCCATTGCCTTCAAGAATCTGATTGATGGTGGAGATGACATTGTTCAGTGCGTCGGGCGTGTGGGCGTAATCCACAATGGCTGTGAAGCCCTGTGGTGCATGTAATGTCTCAAAACGACCTGACACTGAATGCAAAGAACTGAGTATTCGTAACACTTCCAGTTCGTCCTGACCGAGCAATACTGATGCTCCGAAAACGGCTGTCAGATTGCTGGCGTTGAATTTGCCTGTAAATGCCACATTTACTTCGCGATCGTTCATGTCGAGTAACATGCCTTCGAAACTGTGTTCCAGAATGCGTGTTTTGAAGTCGGCCATTCCGCGCAGCGAATAATTATGTTTCTGAGCTTTTGTGTTTTGCAACATTACCATTCCGTTTTTGTCGTCGGCATTTGTAAGTGCAAAAGCATCGGTTGATAAATCATCGAAAAAGCGTTTTTTTGCTTTCAGGTAGTTTTCGAATGTCAAATGATAGTCGATGTGGTCGCGGGTCAGATTGGTGAAAATGCCACCATCGAAATCCAGTCCTGCAATACGGCGCTGATCCACAGCATGTGAGCTGACTTCCATAAATGCATATTTGCAGCCTGCCTGTACCATACGAGCCAATAACTCATTGAGCGCGATGGCGTCGGGAGTTGTATGTGTGGCTTCTACGGCTTCGTTGTCGATATAGTTGCATACGGTCGAAAGCAGTCCGGTTTTGTAGCCGAGTGCGCGGAAAGTTTCGTACAGCAAGGTTGCAATGGTGGTTTTTCCGTTTGTGCCTGTTACGCCTACAAGCGTTAGTTGCGACGATGGATAGCCAAACCAGGCTGCAGCCATTTGTCCGAGCGCATCCGAACTGTTGGCTACACGTATAAATGTCACATTTTCGGGCTGCGTTTCAGGCATTGCTTCGCAAATAACTGCCGAAGCTCCGTTTTCGATAGCCATGCCGATAAAATCGTGACCGTCGGTAGCTGTCCCGCGTGTAGCCACAAAAACAGTTCCCTGCGTTGCTTTGCGTGAGTCGAACTGAATTCCGGTCACTTCTATGCCTGTGTTTCCTGAGTTCTCGAGGCAAATTATATGTTGTAGTAAATCGGCTAAAATCATTTTCTTTCGTTTTTAGTTTTCAAGTTGCAGTAATATTATCTGTCCTTTTCGGGCAACTGTACCGGCTTTAATGTTCTGTGAAATTACTTTTCCTCTTCCCTGAATCTGAACTATCATTCCCATTTTTCCAAGCAGGTACATAGCATCGCGGGCTCCAAGTCCGGTCAGGTCGGGCACTGTTTTGTTGTTGACCGATAGCTGAGAGATTTTTATGGCATTGTCGTCATTATCTGTTTTAACCCATTTCGACTGACTGCCAGCGTATTTCAGATTCATTGTGTTCATTACCTTTTGTAATGCTTCAAAATTCCCGCTTTTTGCCCGTGGGCTAAAAGGTAACTGTCGTGTGGTGTCGGCAGCTATGTTTTCGGGTTTCAGATTCGATTTCAGAGCCATGGTTCGCTCAGCAATATCTCTGAAAATAGAACCGGCCATTCTTCCTCCTGAAGGATAGCCTTTTCGGGGTTCGCGGACCACAATGATACAAGTGTAAAGAGGATTGTCGGCCGGAAAATATCCGCAGAATGAAACCTGATGGCTTTTTCCTCCGGCTTTGTATCCTAAAGCTCCCTTCGAAATTTGTGCTGTTCCGGTTTTTCCCGCAATTCGTACGTATTTCGATCGCATGTTTTGCGCTGTTCCCTTTTTGCCTTCGATAACGCCAAGTAAAGTTTCGCGAACTGTTTCGAGTGTCGAAGGCCGGCAAATCTCTTCTTTGATAACTTCGGTGCTGAATGTTTTTACTGTCTGTCCGTTTTTGGTAATGGCTTTTACCAGAAAAGGTTTAATCATTTTGCCGTTGTTGGCAATGGCATTGTAAAATGTCAGTGTGTAAATGGGCGGAATTTGTGTTTCGTATCCAATCGACATCCAGGGTAAAGTGGTTTTCGACCAATATGTCGATTTGTCTTTTGGATGACGAATTTTAGCTGTTGCTGCTCCGGGAATTTCAATATTCAAAGGTTCTACGAGTCCCATTTCGTATAGTTTATCTACAAATCCCGAAGGATTGTCGCCCCAGGCTTTTGTGACTGCGAGTGAAATCCCGACATTGGACGATGCATGAATCACTTCGGCCAATGAAAGATTTCCGTATCCACCACGATGGTAGTTGTGGTCGCGCATGTCAGACGTATGATATCTGTGCACGCCATTTCCGGTGTGTATGGTGTCGGTGATTTTGGCTTTTCCGGCATCGAGCAATGCCATAAGTGATGCTACTTTAAATGTAGAGCCGGGTTCTACCTGATCGGCAACTGCGCCATTGCGGTTTTCGGAGTAGCTGCCATCAGCGTTGTTTTGCATGTTGACCATGGCTTTTATTTCTCCGGTTTTCACTTCCATGATAATTGCATAGCCTTCCACCGCATCGAACGATTTTAAACTATCCATCAATGAAGATTCAGCAATGTCTTGTAAGTCAATGTCAATAGTGGTAAGCAGATCCATGCCGTCGATGGGTTCTACCTGAACTGTTTCTTCCCAACGATTAGCCACTTTCTGACGAACCGAAACTCCCGGAGTTCCAAGTAATTCGCGATTGAAGTATAGTTCCAGGCCGTTTTTTCCGCCTTTGGCCTCGTCGGCATAAATATCGCCAATGGTGCGTGATGCCAGCGAACCGAATGGTTTTTCGCGACGCACAAGTTCTTTGGTTATGAGTCCGCTTTTGTTGCGACCCAAATTGAAAAGCGGTAGCTGGCGGAGTTCTTTGAGCTGTGAGTAGCTTATGCGTTTGGGGTAAAGCTGAAGTTCACCTTTGCCTTCGCGATATGCTTTTTTAAGTAGCGCTTTGTATTCTGTTGACGATTTGTCACC
The DNA here is from genome assembly GCA_018054805.1 of Paludibacter sp. Next base: position 10,608 of record JAGPIU010000013.1, read on the forward strand.
AAAAAATACCGACAAAGCCTGCGATAATGAATCCACTTTTTCTTTGAAGAGGATGCCTTCTTTTTCGTGGAGTGCGGGCACACGTGTATCCATGTACACGTAATAAGTAGGAATGGAACTGGCCATCAGTCGACCATCCGAAGCGAATATATTACCTCTGTTGGGCTTTACGGTGATGTCGGTTTTTTTGTTTTTTGCTGCTACTGCCAGCCATTCGTCGCGTTCAACAAACTGAAGAATAAAAATGCGATACACAATAAGGCCAAAAGCAAACAGGATAATAAAATATACTATCCCGAATTTCAAAACTATATTTGATCTTTTGTCTGCCACTTTTTTGCTAAAATTCTATTGTTTCTTGTCTTCCGGATTGGTTTTCTCTATCACTACCGGAGGTGTTTCAGTTACGCTGAGTTCCAGATTTTTTTCATGTATCAGCCTTACCACATTCGATTGCCGGCTTATTTCCATAAGTTTTGCCGAAAGGGTAAGCGATTCGTATTTTACATCTTTAATTTTCTTCTTGAGTTCTATTGTTTTTAAAAGTTGTTTTTCGCAATAAAACCTGTTGTCGACATACATAAATGCCAAAAGTGCTGCCAAAGCCAGAAAAGCATATTGCTTTTTAAAAAACTTTTTTGTGAAAATATTCCCGTTAATCACATCGCGCACTGTGCTCGACTTAATGTCTGAGAAATCTTCGTTGCCTCTTATGGCGTCTGCTATTTTTTTGAACCAGCTCATTTTGTTTAAATTTCCGGTTTATTTTTCAGC
>JAGPIU010000177.1 GCA_018054805.1 Paludibacter sp.
ATAACGGCTCTTGTTTTTGGGATTTATTACGGTATTAAATTTTTATGCCATAAAAATAGAAAAAAACAATGATACAGGCAATTGCCGCATCGTTTTTTCACTTTCCTGAATATTTATAATAAGTTTCGAGGGTGTTTTTTACGTAGGCCACCGTTTCTTTTCCGCGGAAACGTCCGTATTTTACCACAGGATCGTTGTAATACTCCGGTTCCGATTTTTTCAGCACATAGTATTCCACATTGTTGAACCACAAATGTGGGTTTTTACCATGTTTTGCGGCCAGTGCCATGGCATCGAAAATGTGTGCGGGGCCTGAATTATATGCGCCGAGAATGAACTTCAGCCGTTCTTCCTTGTCCTCAACTTTACGGAACGAAAGATTCAGACTTTTTATATACTGAACACCTGCTTCGATGTTTTTTTCGGGATTCATAATGTGCTGACGACTGAGTCCGAAGTTGGCCGCTGTGCGTGGCATAAGTTGCATAATGCCCGAAGCTCCTGCCCACGAAACCTGTGTGGAGTCGAATCGTGATTCGTGGAAGGCCACTGCTGCCAATAGTTTCCAGTCCCAGTTTATTTCGGGTGCATATTTTTTAAATAAATGGTCGTAAGGCGAAATGGCTCCCCGGGGAATTTTAATTCTTTTTTGTGCAAAATACGGACTCTTCACCCAATACTTCTGATAGAGCTTGTTTGTCAGCATTTCGGTATCTTCCGTTTTACTCCATTCGTCAATTTTTTGTTTCAGCAAAGTGCTTTCTTTACGAATCATCCAACCATTGCGCTGTTCGAAACTTACAGGCATACGGATGTCGAGGTTTTTATGAAATGCTTTGTAAAGTCTTGCCGTTTTTTGATGCGCCACAGTCATTTCAATTTTTCCTTCGGCCACCATTTCAATCAGTTCTTCGGAGCTTATCGAGTCGGGTGCTTCGGCAATTTCAAAAGTGCCTCCGGTTTCTTTCAGCAGATTATCCATTCGCTGACGATACACCGTATTTGGTTTTACATGTACCTTTTTGTCTTTTAATTCTGCAATTTCGGTAATTGTTTTAATGGAAAGCCTTTGCACCAAAACCTGATATGACGCTTCCTGAGGCATTACAAACTCAAAAAGGCTATTGAATTCGGGCGTTTCGTACACGTTGAAAGCCACCATGTCGATTTTCTTCTCCTGTAATAAATGCGCAAGTTCGATGGTCGAAACTGCGGTCACCACTTTTATTTCGGTGCCGATATGTGCTGCAAAAGCCTGTGCAAGTTCGTAATCGTAACCCATGTATTCCTCGCGATACAAAAAGTACGAAGTAGAGCCATACAGCGTTCCTACCACTAAAGTATCTTTTTCAGTAATTTGAGGAAGGTCAGTAAGCGATTGTTGTTCAGAGTCAGGAGCCTTGTCTTTACACGAAAACAAAACCTGGACAAAGCACAGCAAGACCCATATCAATTTATGAACTTTCATGCCGGGGTTAAATAAATTCCACATTTTCGTCGCCGAAATATTTCTCACCCTGCATGCGTAGAAATACACGCGCAGTTGCCACCACATCTTTCTGACAATACAAAGCTATGCGCTGAACATCGTTTTCGCCATAATAAACCGATGCCACCTGACTTCCATTTATGTCATCTTTCGGAGTAGGAATGCCGAAAACGGCTGTGAGCAGTTTCAGCGAAGTGTAGTTTTTATAATCGCCGAATTTCCAGAGTTCTAGTGTGTCGATAAACTGAATTTCCCAGGGTTTTTTACCCGAAATATTCAAAACAGATGGTAGTGCAATGCCGTTGATAAGCATTCGCCGGCAAATATACGGAACGTCAAATTCCTTGATGTTATGACCGCAAAGCGTATGTTCGCGGGAGCTGCAAAAGCGTGCCAGAAGAGATGCGAAGTCCGAAAGAAGTTGCGCTTCGTCGTCGCCGGCAAAGGATTTTGTTCTGAAAAACATTTCAGGACCTTTGTAATGAATAAAACCTACCGAGATACATACAATTTTTCCGAATTCTGAATAGATGCCGGCACTTTGGGCAAATGCCTGAGCAGCGCTGGTTTCCTCGCTGTACTTTTCGGGCATTCGTTTTTGTATCAGGTTGTATTTTTCTTCCCACAAATGCGCAAGTTCAACTGATAGTTCCGAGAAATCTGCTTTTGCAGGCACAGTTTCTATGTCGAGAAACATGATTTTAGTCAGATCGTTGCGGTCCATAGTATGTGTTTTTCGTGTAAATTATTTCAGGTTGTTCTCAATATATTTCGTCAGAATATCAATGGCAATATGGTTGTTTCCGCCTTGTGGCACAATAATGTCGGCAAAGCGTTTGGTAGGTTCAATAAACTGCAGGTGCATGGGTTTTACAGTGCATTCGTAGCGCTCCATTACTTTATTTACCGAACGTCCGCGTTCCACAATGTCGCGGTTGATCACCCTGATGAGACGGTCGTCGGCATCTGCATCCACAAAAATCTTCAAATCCATAAGCTTACGCAATTCCGGATTCGAGAGGATAAGAATTCCTTCCACAATAATCACTTTGCAGGGATTTACGGGGATGGTTTCTTCGGCTCTTGTACAGGTCAGATATGAATAAATGGGTTGCTGAATCTGATTGCCTTTTTTGAGCTCTTTCAAATGTTTGGTCAGTAATTCAAACTCAATGGATGCCGGATGGTCGAAGTTAATTTCGAGCCTTTCTTCGAGCGGTAAATGACTGCTGTCGCGATAATACGAGTCCTGTGGTAGAATGGCAACTTCGCCTGCCGGCAGACGTTCTGTAATTTTTCGTACTACCGTGGTTTTTCCTGAACCGGTACCTCCGGCTATTCCAATAATAAGCATGTTGGGGATTTTATTGATTTCAGAGCACTAAAATACATATTTATTCTCTTTCGGGAATGATACTCAGATGCTGTTTTTTATTCAACCGAATGTGATTGTTTCTTAATTTGTTGAATAATAGATAGATGTGGTTTTTCGGGATAATCAAAAATTTTCTATTAAAAATAATAGATGTACTTATTTCTGGAGCTGACTAATATTATTACGGTAGCTGTAATAAAAATTATTTGCATTTGCTGAATTTTATCATTACTATTGTAAACCGAAAAGTTTATTGATACTTTATAACCAACAAAAATCCGCAAAACCCATGAAAACGATTCAGATTCCATATTCAGAGCAACTCGAGAATGTCACAATTGATGATGCGGCAGGCATTTTGGGTGAGTCAGGCCGAAGGGTGAAAATTGAGTCGGTCAACTGGCCACAACAATTTCCTTACAAACCGATTACATATTGTGCTGTGGCACGGTCGTCGCACAGTTTGTTTTTGCGTTTTTATGTATGGGGAAATATGTTGAAAGCGGTTTATTATACCGATCAGTCGCCGGTGCACGAGGATAGTTGCGTGGAGTTTTTCTGTAAACTTCCGGGTGATG
>JAGPIU010000178.1:0-1824 GCA_018054805.1 Paludibacter sp.
ACAATCAGATTAGCGCAGGGTGGCGTTTTCCCGAAATGTGAACAAGGCTCCAGATTTACATAAAGTGTGGAACGCGACAGCAGACTTTTATCTTTTACACTGTTGATGGCGTTGGGTTCGGCATGTGGTTGTCCGTAACGTCGGTGATAGCCTTCGCCAATGATTTTGTCGTCGCACACAAGCAGCGCACCCACCATAGGGTTTGGTGCAGTGTAGCCTGCCGCAATTCCGGCCAGTTGCAGGCATCTGCGCATGTAAAAATCGTGAGTTGCTATATTTTGATGCGTTGCGTCTGAGAGTGTAGAAGCCATTATTTCCTGTCCTTTTTCGAAACTGTTTTTGTTTTTCTTATCTTTGTGCCATGCAAAAGTCTATTCAATATATCAGAGAATCCCTTCAGACGCATTTTAGCGAAAGCGAACTGCGAATTGTTACTCAAATTCTGATTTCGAAAATCACCGGTTACACTACGACACAAATTATTGTAAACAAAAATACAATTTTTTCTGATGAACAGGTTAATTTGTTGCATACTTTTGTCGAAAAACTCAAAAAACACGAACCTTTGCAGTATGTAACGGGCGAAACTGAGTTTTACGGACTTCAAATAAAGCTAAAACCCGGTGTGCTGATTCCCCGTCCCGAAACTGAAGAGTTGATTGAATGGATTGTGCAATCGGTGGATAATAATAAGGTGTGCGATATGCTCGATATTGGTACCGGAAGTGGTTGCATTGCACTCGCGCTGAAATCGGTTTTTGAGAATGCGCATGTGAGTGCAATGGATATCTCGGCAGAAGCGTTGGAAATTGCAGCGGAGAATGCAAGTGTTTTAAGTCTGCCAATCAGTTTTTTGCAGGGTGATGCACTTCATCTATCAGCCGAAAATTCGCGCTGGGATGTGATTGTAAGTAATCCACCCTATATTCCAACGGCCGAAAAGGAAGTCATGGATAGTGCAGTAGTCGATTTTGAACCGCATCAGGCATTGTTTGTGCCCGATAACGATCCTTTGCTTTTTTACCGACGAATTGCAGAATATGCATTTTCGGCGTTGAAAGTAAATGGTTTGTTGTTTTTCGAAATTCACCGCGATTTTGGTCAGCAATGTGTGGCCATGTTGCACGAAACGGGTTTTACTAATGTGGAACTTCGCCGCGATATTTCGGGTAACGACCGGATGATAAAAGCAAAGCGATAAAAAAAAGCATTGGCAATTAAACCATTTGCCGGAATTGATGTCAGATGGCTGTTACGAAATAATTTTAAAAGTGATATTTAACAGTAAAATATGAACCAGTCCGAATCGGAGATTGCGATGCTGCTTGGGCAACCCCCGAAGCGCGCTCAGGCCTTTTCGGCAGTGGTGCGCCTTTATCAGGAGCGCCTTTACTGGCATATCCGCAAAATGGTACTTTCGCATGAAGATGCCAACGATGTTTTGCAAAATACTTTTCTGAAAGCATGGAATGGGCTGGATGGATTCAGAGGCGAGTCGAAAGTATCGACATGGCTTTACAGGATTGCGACCAACGAAACGCTGACTTTTTTGAGCAATAAGCGTATGCGAAACCTGACTTCGATGGATGCTGAAGAAGCACATTTACTGCATTCGCTTCAGTCCGACTCGTATTTCGATGGCGACGAAGCGCAGCTCAAACTTCAAAAAGCTATTCTGACTTTGCCCGAAAAACAAAGACTGGTGTTCAATATGAAGTATTTCGACGACCTTACTTACGACGAAATGGAGGAAATTCTCGGAACCACCACCGGAGCACTGAAAGCTTCGTATCATCATGCGGTAAAGAAAATTGAAAAATATTT
>JAGPIU010000178.1:1924-3440 GCA_018054805.1 Paludibacter sp.
TGGCGATGCTGCTGGCATTTATCTCTGTGGAAGCACAGCAACGCCCGAGCGTGGAAGAAATGCATGCCCGAAAATGGGAATTTATAGCAGAGAAAATGCAGTTTAATACTCAGGATGCCGAAAAAATACAACCGCTCTTTATCGAGTACGAAAGTGCTGTGTGGAAAATAATGGAGCAAAACAAAGATGCATACCGAAAATTTAATCAGGATAAACGCTCGAATGCAAAACCCGACTACGCACAAATAAATGACCGTTTTGTGAACTCGGAAATGCAAAAAGCACAGTTGATGAAAAATTATTACAACAAACTTAAGAAGCATCTGACTGCCGAACAGATATTCAATTATTTTGAGACAGAGCGCTCATTCAGAAAGGAATTGATACGCGACTGGCAGGGCAAAGGACGCAGACAACAGCAACGCTAAATCTGCGCAAAGCTGCTAAAAAACATATTTTTCAGGTATGGCCTTTGCAGAAATCTAAAATATTATTATCTTTGCAGACCGAAAAATCAGGGTTCGTTGGCCGAGTGGCTAGGCACCGGTCTGCAAAACCGTATACGGCGGTTCGAATCCGCCACGAACCTCAGAAAAAACCTTCTAAGCTAACCAAACGGTTGCTCAGAAGGTTTTACTGTTTCAATCGTTTCAATCGTTTGCATTTGATTTTTGTTGATGTATGTAAATTCAGCGTTCTCTAACGGAACTTTATTGTAAATTTGCGCTAAACCTAAGGCATTTATCCATTTGCTTCTGAAAAACAATTATGTGCTGAATATTCAGAAGCTGCTGTAAGTGCCGTTTCTTTTAAAGATGTTTATGACAATACAATTTAATGTTCACTATAAAACAGAATGGGGGCAAACCCTTGGTCTGGTTTTGTTATCTCCCGGCAATGAGCAAAGCTTTGCCGGTCGCTGTATCGACATGCAATGCAACGATAAAATGGAATGGTCGGTGACAATCGAGAACACCGGAAAAGCTCCCCTCTTGTATCGTTATGCCGTAAAAAATTCGCGCGAAATACTCTTTTACGAATACGGAGATCCCCGCAAAATAAATCTCTCTGCAGGCAAAGAAATTGTACGCGTGTTCGATAACTGGCGCGGTCCCTATGGCGATAGCCCTTTTGCCACCACCGTTTTTTCTGATATTTTTTTCAAACGAACTGCTCCCGTAAAATCCGAGAATTACAAAGGAAATCTTTTACTCCGCCTCAATTGCATACAAATGGAGCCCGGACGACATTTTGCTGTGGTTGGTAATCAGGATGCGCTGGGCAACTGGGATGTGAGTAAAAAGGTGCGTATGGACGAAAGTACCTTTCCGGTTTGGGAGATAAGTCTTGACACCCGGAAAATGACTTTCCCGCTTGAATATAAGTATCTGGTAGTGGATACAGCTACCGACGAAGTACTTGCCTGGGGCGGTGGTCCAAACCGAAAACTCACATTTGCCGATAACGACGAGCATACGATAGTTTCCGACGAACATTTTCAGCGCACAATTCCCTC
>JAGPIU010000179.1 GCA_018054805.1 Paludibacter sp.
CCTGAGGCCACACTTTTAATAATGTCGCCCTGCAACGCACGAAAATTATCGTAGCCCCAGTATTGTTTCAGTATGGTAGTAAATTTCTCCATTCGTAATAAATTGCTATATTCGTTAATGCAAAAATACAAATTAAGTGCGAAAACATCCCACAAAAAAACCTTTGTATCATTTTTATTTATTCTGTACGTTATTCCATTTCGGAGTAAAGCATATTTAGTTTCTTTTGCATAAGGAAACAGACAATTCAAAAACACTCAAAAAAACTATTCTAAATACACATAAGTAACCGATAATTAATATTGATCTATTTTTCACCACATAGTCCACAGTAGTTTTTAGAGTAAGAGAAAAGACAAAGAACACATAGTATTATCCCGAAAACGGGATAATTTCAGAGCTAAAAAAGTATCGTCAGATACTTTTACTATGTGAACTAAGTCTTTTTCCTCAATAATTTCTATGTGTTCTATTGTGTTAGAAATATATCGTTAAATATTTCAATATACTTTTATCCAAAATAATTATCTTATAATGAGAAAAATACTTATTATTCTTTCGATTTTCGCAGTTTATACAGCCAACCTTACCGGACAAAAAAGCACCATCGATTTATCGGGGAAGTGGAGATTTGCTCTTGACGCTTCAGACAGAGGAATGCAGGAAAAATGGTTTCAGAAAAACCTGACTGACGAAGTGCAACTTCCGGGTTCGCTGGTCGACAACCTCAAGGGCGACGATATTTCGCTCACCACTAAGTTTACAGCCAGCATTTACGACAGTTCGTGGTATCATAATCCTTATATGGCAAAATTTCGCCAGCCGGGCAATATTAAAGTTCCATTCTGGCTTACGCAAAACAAATATTATGTAGGTCCGGCATGGTATCAGAAAGAAATTCAAATTCCAGCCACATGGCGCGGTCAGGAAATCATTCTTTTCCTGGAAAGAGTGCATTTCACAAGCCACATCTGGATAAACGGAAAGGAAGCCGGCACCAACAATTCGCTGACCACAGCACATAGATTTAACGTAACGCCTTATGTGAAACCCGGCAAAAACATCTTGTCCATTTGCATCGACAACCGAATGAAAGATGTGGATGTGGGCGCAAATTCGCACAGCATCACCGACCACACACAGGGAAACTGGAACGGTGTAGTGGGAAAAATTGAACTTCATGCATTCGACAAAATTTCGTTCGATGATATTCAGATTTTTCCCGATTTGAAAAACAAACAGGCAAAAATAAAAGTAGCCATTCTTAACAACACAGGAAAAGCACGCAAAAGCTCCATCGCGTTTTCGGCTAAGAGCTTTAATTCTGAGAAAAAACACACTGTAAAACCTGTCAGTTTCGACCTGAGCATTTCCAAATCCAAGGAAATTCAGCATTTTGAATATATACTTCCAATGGGTAGCGAAATGCTGACCTGGGATGAATTTGATCCGGCATTGTATAAACTCAGCGCCGAACTAAAAAGCGACAAACTCAGCGACCACAAAACGGTACAATTCGGGATGCGCGAAATCAGCATCGAAGGAAAGTATTTTTACATCAACGGACGAAAAACCATGCTCAGAGGAACAGTGGAAAATGCGCTTTTCCCACTCACAGGCTATCCTCCTATGGATGTTGCCTCGTGGGAGCGCGTATTTCGCATTTGCAAGGCCTACGGGTTAAACCACATGCGCTTTCACTCTTACTGTCCGCCCGAAGCAGCTTTTGTGGCAGCTGATAAAATTGGCTTTTACCTGCAACCCGAAGGACCAAGCTGGCCAAATCACAGCACACAACTGGGACGCGGATTGCCCATTGATAAATATTTGATGGACGAAACCATCAGACTGACCAGAGATTTCGGAAATTACGCATCCTTTACCTTTCTGGCTGCGGGCAACGAACCACGCGGAAACTGGGTTCCGTGGGTAAGTAAGTTTGTGAATTTCTGGAAAAAAACAGATACGCGAAGAGTTTATACCGGCGCTTCGGTAGGACAAAGCTGGTCGTGGCAACCCGCCAACCAGTTTCACGTAAAAGCCGGAGCACGCGGACTCGAGTGGAGCCGCTCACGCCCCGAAAGCATGAGCGATTACCGTCAGCGCATCGACAGCATTAAGGAACCTTATGTGTCGCACGAAACCGGTCAGTGGTGTGTATTCCCTAATTTCGACGAAATAAAAAAATATACAGGTAACACCCGTGCACGCAACTTCGAACTTTTCCGCGAACATTTGGCCGACAACGACATGGCCGAAATGAGCCACGAGTTTCTTATGGCATCGGGACAGTTACAGGCGCTGTGTTACAAACACGAAATTGAACGCACACTTCGCACACCGGATTATGCAGGATTTCAATTACTGAGTCTGAACGATTTCTCTGGACAGGGAACTGCTCTTGTAGGATTACTGGATGCATTCTGGGATGAAAAAGGCTATATGACAGCTGCTGAATTCAGACGTTTTTGCAGCGCCACAGTTCCATTGATTCGCACTGAAAAGTTTGTGTACAAAAACAATGAAACTGCCGAAGTTGAAATTGAATTTGCACATTTTGGAAAGGAAAATCTGAAGAATGTAAACGTATACTGGAAAATTTCGGACACTTACGGCAATGCTTTGCAAAAGGGAAAATTCAAAGTAAACGAAATACAAATCGGCAGCAATCAGTCCGTAGGCAAATTCAGCTCTGAGCTTAGTGAATACACAAATGCACAAAAGTTGAATCTGGAAATTGGTATCGAAGGCACCGACATTGTAAACGACTGGGATTTTTGGGTATATCCGGCTACTTTGCCCGAAGTTGAAAACAAAGAAGTGTATATCAGCAATTCGTTGGATCAGAAAGCCATTGAAACACTCGAAAAAGGCGGAAAAGTATTGCTCACAGCAGCCGGAAAAATTGAATACGGAAAAGATGTACAGCAATATTATAGTCCGGTTTTTTGGAATACTTCATGGTTTAAAATGCGTCCACCGCACACTACAGGCGTATTTATCAATCATTATCACCCTGTATTTAAGAATTTTGTAACCGAATCGTGGGGCAATATGCAATGGTGGGAACTGATAAATCGAACGCAAACCATGCTGCTGACCGATTTCCCGAAAGGTTTTCAGCCCATTGTGCAACCCATCGACACATGGTTTGTAAACCGCAAACTAAGTTCGCTTTTCGAAGCCAAAGTTGGAAATGGTAAACTTATGATGACAAGCATGGACATTGACAACCGTTTAAACGAACGTCCTGTAGCAGCACAAATGCGCTATTCGATAATAAGTTACATGAATTCGCAGGCCTTCCGCCCGGAACAAACGGTAGATATTCAGCAGATCAAAGATTTATACGAAAAAACCGCAGCGCCAATTAATTTCTTCACCAAAGGAAGTCCCGACGAACTAAAGCAGGGAGTGAGATAAAAACTGAATATG
>JAGPIU010000014.1 GCA_018054805.1 Paludibacter sp.
AATATGTCGAAGGATATTTAAACAAACACAGAAATCACTCCTTATGTGATTCCTGTGTCTTAAAATTTATTTTTTGAACAGAAATTCCTAAAAATTAAACTTACTCAAACCTTTCTAACAGTTTAGAACTCCTCCTTGAGGGGGTTGGGGGGCTGTATTAAATCTTTTGAGTAGTGAGGCGGCCTTTTTGTTCCGCTTTTTTAATCCACTCAGGAATGACTGTGTTTTTGAATTTTTCTTTCTTTTCTTTCAATGTTTTCATATCCAGACCAATGTATTCCTGTGCTTTGTCTTTGGTCGAAATGTCCGGCATTTTCAGGTCTTTCGGATTTACATTGAGTGCGAAAAGTACATTTTGTAATGCCAAATGAGCCTGCAAAGTGCGGTCGAGGCTATGAGCCAAAATACGTTGCGACTCTACCGGAGCATGGAAAGTAGCACCATGGCTGGCCACTACAAAATCCCAGCGCCACTGAGCCTGACGAAGCAATTCGAGCGCCGGTTTCATTTGGTTTTCGGTAGCACCATTGTCCCAAGCATATTTTGCAAATACGTGTGCTTTGGCTAATTCCACTTCAATGCGGTCGCGGATTTCGAGCGCTTTGTCCTGATAATCCTCCACATAACGACGCAGGTTCTCTTCTGAATCGCGGTGGCAGGTTTGGCAGGTGTTGTTGATGTTTTTCAACGGACTCATAATCTGGTGGTCGCTGTATTTGATACCGCCATCCACTTTGTAAGGCATATGGCAATCGGCACACGACAAACCACGTTGTGCGTGAGGTCCGAGATTGAAAATTTCAAAATCCGGATGTTGTGCTTTCAGCATAGGCGCACGGCTGAGTTTATGTACCCAGTCCACATGTTGCACTTCATCGTAGTATTTTTCAATATCTTCTACTGTCATCCCTTTATCCCAGGGGAACGTCAGATATTTGCCATCGCCTTTGAAATAATATTCCACATGGCATTGGGCGCAAGCCAGCGAACGCATTTCCTGTGCTGTTGCATTTTTAATGTCTTTTCCCTGACGTTCGAAGGCTTCAATAAGTCCGGGGCGCGAAATATTTAGCTGCATGGTGTTGTGGTCGTGACAATCTGCACAACCAATGGGGTTTACAATTTCTTCGCCCAGTGTCGACCATTTTCCCTTGTAAAATTCGGCAATACCCATTTCGTGCATCATGCGTGGCACATCCGGACTTTTACAGGTCCAGCAGGTGGCAGGTTGCATATTGTCTTCGGGTTTTTCGGGCGAGCCAGTACGCAAAGTGTTACGCACATCGGTTATGGCATGACTGTGTCCGCGTGGCGCTTCGTAGTCCATGGCAAATGCGTAACCGGCCCAAAGTACTACCATTTCGGGACGATCTTCGAGCACATCCTGGCGTGTGTTGCCTAAATGTTTGCTTTTAAAGTCCATGTCGGTAGTTTTTTTCCATGTTTCGTATTCGCGCGGATAATTCACGCCCCACACATCGCTGCGCGATTCGAAAGCTTCAATTTCTACTTTGCGGTTGTTGAATAAAGTGGCAATTTCGGCACGGCGTTCGGTGATGGAAGCTGCCAACAAGCCAATCAGAAATACAACCACCATAATTGATAAAAAAAGTATCCAACCCCAAACGGGTTTACGACGGATAAAATCGGATAAGCGCTGTAACATAATATTCAGGATTTAATGGTTTTCTATTGAGGAAAAAATTTCTGAAATATGAATTTATTTATTTATTCTTTTGGTTTTGCCATTGCTTTCTTCAACCATTCGGGAATGGGCGACTCGGGCAGTGGTGTAACTATGGCATTGGGAGTGGACGCAATGCTGCTTTCCTTGCCGTGCGCTATAGACGTATGGCAATCCCAGCAGGCTTTTCCTTTGCCTTCGCGGGCGTCGTTGAAGCTGATCATGCCGGTTTTTACAAATTCATTGTTGAGTTGCGTATGGCAGCGTATGCAATTGTCCATCACTACATTGGAGCTGGCATTGCGGGCACGGATGGCTAATGGTTCGGTGCGCATGGTGAAAACTGCTGAATGCAGTAATCCATCCATTGCTTTGAAATAATATTTACTGATAACGCTGTTTTGAGGTACGTGACAATCGTTGCAATTGGTCCATTTTGAATGTGAATTATGGAACCAGGTTTGGTAGTATGGCGTCATAATGTGGCAATTGACGCAGGCTGCGGGGTCGTCCGACAGATACATGTGGGCTTTCGACATATAAATTGTATATGTGCCCAGTCCGGCAATAATTCCTCCGAAAACGATGATGGGGAGAATTAAGTTTGTCGGTATGTGAAGCAATCTTTTCAGAAATCCCATACAAATCATGATTTAAGGTGATAAACTATTACTTCAGAAATTTGATAACAAATAATTCTGTAGTCATTTCATTTTCCTGACAAATATAAAGAATAAAATCTTTATTTAAAGTCCTTTGGTTTGCTTTATATTTATTAATGATTGTATTTTTGTTAATTCTAAATAATAAGTGTTGTAAGTGCTTTGTAGTCTGTTGTTTATGTGAATTTGTATTTGTTTGTAATTGAGAAAAATATATCATGTTCTTTAGGTGTTTTATGTGTTCAATTGTATTTTTTTTGGCTGTGAATGTGTTTTTTTCAAAACTTTCATATACATTTGCAACGAAATAATACCTCCTTGTAGTAAAATGAAGCTAACGAATACATCCGAATATGCATTGAGAATTCTGACTTTTATGGCCAGAAATCCGGAGGGATTGTTTTCGGCTAAGTCTCTGGTGGAAAAACTCAATATTTCAGACAAATACCTTCGCAGACTAATGACTGATCTTGCAAAAGCCGGATTTATTTATAGTATTCAGGGGCGTGATGGTGGATATAGGTTTGCCAAAATGCCAAACGATATTTTCCTTTCCGAAGTGATTGATGCAGTAGAAGGTATGAAGAAATACACAGGTTGTGTGCTCGGATTTGAAAAATGCAGCGACGAAAACCCATGTGCAATGCATAATTCGTGGGTAAGTGTAAGAGCCGAATTTGTGAAAATGTTCACTACGAAAACCATTAGTGACTTGGATATCAATGATGTCAGTAAGTTCTGATATTTTTTTATCACAAAACACTACTTTGAGGTAGTATATAGTTCTTTTAACAAAATACCTTTTAGAAGTATTATATATAAGTTTAATTTTTAAAATCAATTTTATGAAACAGTCATTTTTAGACAAATTCATGAGCCGGAAGGGTTTGGCAACTTCGTTCTGGATCATTGCGTTAATTATGGTGTCGGCTTTGATTTATTACACCGCCAACCTGCAAAAGGAAGTGCCTCCAATTCCGCAGGAAGTGAAATCGGTAAATGGTGAAGTACTTTACACGTACGATGATGTGATTGCCGGAAAAGCTTATTTTCAGCAATTCGACCTTACCGACTGGGGCTCAATGCTCGGCATGGGCGCTTATATAGGTCCTGATTTTTCGACCGATATGTTGCATTATCGTGCTGTGTTTCTGTATGATTTTTATGGAATGGAAATATATGGGAAAAAGAATGCAGATTTGACTGAGGTGGAGCGCGGTGCTGTAAAAGAACGTGTAAAGCAGGATGTGAAACGTCAGACACAGTTGCTCGAAGGAACTACTGTTTATACCGAAGCTTCGGCACAGGCTTATAAGTGGAATGTGGAGTATATCAAAAATCTGTTGGTAAATGGTGATCCGGAACGCGGATATCGTGGCGGTGTTATTCTGCCTGAAGAAGCTGAAAAAATTGCGGCTTTCTTCGATTGGGGACAGCTGGTTGCTTCGTCGCTTCGGCCGGGTACGGAACGCACATGGTCGAATAACTGGCCTGGCGAACCACTTATCGATCAGGATTTAAATTTTAATGCGCATAAAATTTCATTGTGGGAATTCCTGATTTTATGGACGCTTACCATTGTGGTGATTTATCTTTCGTACGAATATCTTTTCAAAAAAGAACCGGACGATAAGCTTGAAGACCCTATTCAGATTACAGGAATTTTCCGTTCGCAGAAAAAATTGCTGAAATATATTCCTATTGTGGCAGGATTGTTTGTGGTACAGCTCTTTATGGGTGGTTATCTGGCACATCTTTACACCGAGCCATCCAAGGATTTTCTAATTTCTCAGGATTTGTTGCCTTTCAACGTCATTCGCTCCATGCACACGCAGATTGCAATTTTGTGGGTAGCTGTAGGTTGGCTTGTGGGCGGTTTGCTTATAGCTCCCTGGGTGGCTAACAAAGATCATAAATATCCATGGTTGGTGGATGTACTTTGGGCTTCGTTGCTTGTGGTGGCTGTAGGTAGTATGATTGGTTTGTATATGGGGGCTACAGGTCAGATGCGCGAAACATGGTTCTGGCTCGGAAACGAGGGTCGGGAACTTATCAATCTGGGGCGTGTGTGGGATATAGGATTGGTGGTTGGACTGGTATTCTGGTTCCTGCTGATTATTTCTCTTATCCGGAAATCGGCTACCAACAACCCTATTGTCAGCACCATTATTTGGTCAGCTTTTGCCATTGCCACACTTTATATGGCCGGTATGATGCCAGTGCATAAAATTATGCCGAACTATACGGTGGACGATTATTACCGCTGGTGGGTGATTCATCTTTGGGTGGAACTTACTTTCGAATTGTTTGCTGCCGGGGTGATTGCCTTCTTCACTGTGTCGCTCGGACTGATTAGTCATAAAGTGGCTGTAAAGGTGATGTTCTTCGAATTGTTTCTGATTTCGTTGAGTGGAACGCTGGGTGTGGGTCACCATTATTTCTGGCAGGGACTTGATGAATACTGGATTGCAATTGGCGGTATTTTCTCGGCACTCGAACCACTTCCGCTGGCTTTAATGATTATCGAAGCCATGAAAAATAAGCGCGAACGTGTGTACTCAGGCGAAAACTTCAATTTTGGAGTGCCATTTATGTGGATTGCAGGTTCGGCTGTGCTTAACTGGATTGGTGCAGGATTCTTTGGAATGATGATTAATACCCCAACCATTAGTTATTATTCGCACGGAACATATCTGATTATGCCTCACGGACACGTGGCTTTGCTGGGCGCATTTGGTTATATTTCCATCGCATTTTTGTACATGACTTCGCGTACAAATGCATTGGCCAACAATTTGAAATGGGACGACAAGCTTAGTAAATATGGTTTCTGGATTCTGACAATCGGAGCTTTGCTTTATGCAATTCCTACTTATGTGGTAGGTATGGAGCAAACACGTGTGGCAATGGAAGATGGATATTTTGCTGCCCGCTTGCGCGAAACAGTAGAGTCGATGAAAGGTTGGATGTGGGCGCGTACATTGCCCGATGGTATGATGATCCTGGGTGGACTGATTGTGTTCTATGATTTGTTGCAAAAAACATTTCTGGCTAAAAAGCTGAAATAAAATGATTTGGGAATCCGGCAGCTATGTATTTTTGTATAGCTGTCGGTATTTCTCTGCTAATAATGCTTATATTTGTTGTAAGAAAAAGCTGGTTTTCAACAACAAAACAATATCTTATGTCGGAATTTACAAATAATGCAACCTACAGAGCTCATGAACTTGCCGATTATATGCTCGGTTTGCTCGATGGGGAAAATGGTCTGCAACTGATTGAAAAACATCAACTCAAAACAGCAAAATTTATCCCGCACGATGTGGTGAATGCTTTTGATATTTTGCTGGATAAAAATGTGTCGGTAGAGGATTTGAAATTTGTGTCGAACAAACTTTTCAATATTCTGTATCAACGACTGCTCGAATATCCTGCACTGACTCCGAAGGAGGGTTCGGTGCTCGACTTTTATATGCGCGACAATGCTGCCGGACTCGAAAAACTGAAAAGTACGCGTGAGTTAATCAAGGCTATCAATAAAAATCCCGATAAAGCGCTCAGAATACAGTTAGCTGCTGCACTTGAGGTATTCGAGAAGTTTTTTTTGCATTATACTGTAATTGAAAATGTGGTTTTTCCACTGCTCGAAACCCGTTGGGAACATCATAAATGTGTGAAAATTATGTGGTCGTTTCACGACGATATACGGCGAAATGTCCGAAAACTTATCGAAATGCTTCGTGCGGATGAAATTGATCTGAAGGAGTTTAATAATGTGAGCGGGATGGTGTTTTTTAATGTAAATACCATTATTCTGAGGGAAGAGAAGATTCTTTTTCCTATGATGCTGGAGAGTTTTCCGGAGTCTCTGTTTGACGATATGCTGCAGCAAACGCTCGAAACGGGCTTACCGTTTGCCGATATTTCGGGAGTGGAACCCAAATCCGGAAATGAGTTTTTTACTTCCGACGATAAAGTACATTTGCCCACAGGTGTGCTTACTGCCGAGCAGTTTCATCTTATTTTCTCGCATCTGCCGGTGGATATTACTTATGTGGACGAAAATGATACGGTGCGTTTTTACTCTAATCCTCCGCATAGGATTTTTGCACGTACACCTGCTATTATTGGCCGAAAGGTGCAGTTTTGCCACCCGCCCGAAAGTGTGCATGTAGTGGAACAAATCGTCAGTTCATTTCGCAGTGGCGAAAAAAGTGTGGCTTCGTTCTGGATTCACATGGGACCGAAATTTGTACTGATACAGTATTTTGCGGTGCGCGATGCGGAAGGAAATTACCGCGGAACGCTCGAAGTGTCACAGGAGATTTCGGAAATACAGAAACTTGAAGGCGACAGACGTTTGCTGGATTGGTGAGACGTATTTTCAAAGTTTCAAAGTTTCAGAGTTTCAAAGTTTCGTGTTAACAGTAATTCAAACTTTAGGTTAGGAAATTTGAAGATTTGGTTTTATAAGATTATACTCATTATCTTTTCGAATTGTAAATCGTAAATGAATAAATTGTAAATTTTAAATTGATGTTACATGCACATTGTATCATGCACGTTCCGTTCGAAGGGCCGGGCTGCGTGGAAGAATATTTACTTGAAAAGGATTATTCGCTGACTTTTACACGTATTTACGAAAAAGTGACTTTTCCAGAAGTGGACGATGTTGATTTTCTGCTTATTATGGGTGGCCCAATGAGCGTGTACGACGAAGATGAATATCCGTGGTTGCGGGAAGAAAAAGACTTTATCCGTGCTGTTATTCAGGCCGGAAAGAAAGTGCTGGGCATTTGTCTGGGTTCGCAGCTCATTGCCGAAGTGCTTGGTGCAAAAGTTTATCCGAATGCAGTGAAGGAAATTGGATGGTTTCCGGTGACCAAAACCGAAAGCGGAAAAACATCAGCTCTCATTGCCGATTTTCCTGTTACCTCTGAAGTTTTTCACTGGCATGGTGATACTTACGATTTGCCCGCTGGCTGTGCACATTTGTTTATTAGCAATGAATGTTGTCATCAGGCTTTCGAATACCAAGGCAGGGTAGTGGGGCTTCAGTTTCACCTCGAAACCGTTCCCGAATTACTCGAGGCAATGATTGAAAATGGTTTACATGAGATGAATGTGGGTGGAAAATGTGTACAGACAGTAACCGAAATAAAACAGAACTATTTGTTATGCCTTAAAACCAATCGTTTAATGAATAGTCTGCTCGATAAATTAATAAAAACAAACAATTAAAAATTACAGACATGAATATTACAGAAGTAAAAAATACAGTAATTGTAGATACACCGCATAAAGTAGATGTACGCAGATTGTACGACAGAGACAACGCACAGGTGATGCACATGACTCTGAAACCGGGCGAATCGTTGAAACCTCACATTACTCCTGTGGATGTGTTTTTTTATGTGCTCGAGGGGCGTCCTACAGTTCAGATTGGCGAAGAAATTATTGCGGTTGAAAAGGATTGTCTTGTGGATAGTCCTAAAGGTATTGTACATTGCCTTTCGAACGAGACAAATGAAAATGCACGTATTTTGGTGGTAAAGGCTCCAAAACCAACTGCAGCAGGAAAATTATTGTAAAACAACTGTATAGAAGCCGGATTTCTATGTCCGGTTTTCTTTTTACTTTAAATGCTATATGAAAGTAGTATATTGTGTCAATGCTTAAATTCTTCAGAAAATATCATAAATGGGCAGGAGTTGTACTGACCGTTTTATTGGTTTTATTCGCCATATCGGGTATCATTCTCAATCACCGCGATCTCCTTTCGCGCGTCTCTGTCAACCGCAATTATCTTCCGGGCGATTATCGTTACGAGAACTGGAATATTGCAGCGGTGCGCGATATGTATGGATTATCGCAGGACTCGGTTCTGTTGTATGGAAATGTGGGTGTGTGGCTGACCGACAGCACTGTATCGCAGTTTCGCGATATGAATGCGGGTTTTCCTGATGGAATTGACAACCGGAAGATATTTAAAGTGTTGCGTTACAAGCAATATTTGCTCGCTGGTACTTTGTTTGGCTTGTACGGGTACAGTCAAAATGAACAGAAATGGCAGAATATTGCTTTGCCTGTACACGAGAAAAATGTGGTGGATTTACTTGTGAAGGGCGATAGTTTGATGGTGATGCTACGTTCGGGTATCTTACTCACTACAGATATGCAGAATTTCAGGGCTATGGATTTACCAACTCCTTATGGCTACGACAACAGGGTGAGTTTGTTTAAAACGCTTTGGGTGGTTCATAGCGGCGAAATTTATGGTAATGTGGGTAAATTAATAGTGGATTTTGCTGCTTTGATTATGATATTTTTGTCGGTAACAGGCATTCTTTTATTTTTCAACCGTAAAAAAATAAAGCAACGAAAAGCAAAAGCCGAAGCGCAGAAAAAGCTGAAACAAAAATACCGCTGGAATATAAAATGGCACAATAAAGTGGGCTGGATCACCATTGTTTTGCTATTGATTACAACTTTTACCGGTATTTTTCTGCGTCCGCCACTTTTGGCCATGATTGGAAATGTGAGGGTGAAAAAAATTCCATTTACCGAACTCGACACTCCCAATCCGTGGTTTGATATTTTGCGACGAATGATTTTTTTACCTGATGAGGATATGTTCATTATTTCCACATCCGAAGGTTTCTATTTTTCGGGTGATAATCTTAAAACTCTGAATCGTTTTCGCCATCAACCACCCGCAAGTGTGATGGGTGTAACAGTGCTCAAAAATGCTGAAAATGGTGCTCTGGTGGTAGGTTCGTTCGAAGGACTTTTTCTCTGGGATTATCATACCGGTTATGTGTACGATGTAATGAAACAACAGGAATATATTCGCCCGGTAAAAGCAGGTCCGCCTGTTGGTGATTTCAAAATAACAGGTTACGGATTCGATAAAAAGGGTCGTGAGATTGTCTTCGATTACAGTCATGGCGCTACGGGTATTTTTGGCAAAGCCGATTTTCCCGAAATGCCCGCCGAAATATTGAAAAAATCGCCTATGTCACTCTGGAATGTGGCGCTCGAAGTGCATACAGCAAGGTTTTATAAAGTGATACTTGGCAATTTTTATATTCTGATTGTACCACTCACAGGAATGTTTACATTGCTGATTCTCATTAGTGGCATTGTGCTGTGGTTTAAATACCATCGTAAGTCCAGATCAGCTAAAAAACACATTGTGAGAACTGAATAATCAATCTGTCTCACTAAATATGTATATATGTCCTCCCTATCTGTACATATTTCTATATGGTATCTCATTTGAAATGATTTATTTTGCAGTGTCCGTAATGTATTCATTACAGATACTTTAAATCAATCTGTTTTCGGGCTTTTCAACCCGGATTGTAAAAATCTGATTCCATGTATAAAAAATTACTCTTTCTTCTTGCATTTTTACTATCAGGCTTATTCTCATTTGTTACAGCTCAACGCAAAGCTGAAATACTCAATCGTGGATTGGTTGCTGTGAAGGTGACTTCCTCGCTAACTTTCCTCTCGTGGCGACTGTTGGGTAACGATCCTGAAAATATCACTTTCGATATTTATCGCGATGGAGTCAAAGTAAATGCTCAACCCATTGCCGACCGCACAAACTTTTCCGACAATGTTACCGGAGCACAATATACTGTGAAAACGCTGCTGAATGGCGTTGAAACAGGCGAGACGCAAACTGTGACTGTCTGGAACACAAATTATATTGACATTACACTCAATGTGCCTGCAGCTATGACCATGCCCGATAATTCAACCTGTACTTATTCGCCCAACGATTGCAGCACAGGCGATGTGGATGGCGATGGTGAATACGAAATCATTGTAAAATGGGATCCTTCCAATGCCAAAGACAATTCACAATCGGGACATACCGGAAATGTATATATCGATGTGTACAAATTGAACAGCACACATTTACATCGTATCGATTTGGGCAAAAATATCCGTGCAGGAGCACATTACACACAATTTATGGTGGCCGATTTTGACGGAGATGGTAAAGCCGAAATTGCCTGCAAAACAGCGCCCGGTACAAAAGATGGAAAGGGAAATTTTATCTCAAAAGGTCCGGCCGCTACTGCTTCACATAATTCAGATTACCGCAATTCAGGTGGTTACATTCTTACCGGACCCGAGTATATGACTGTTTTCAGCGGGCTCACCGGCGAAGAGCTTGCTACTGCAAATTACAATCCTCAGCGCGGAACGGTTTCTTCGTGGGGCGACAGTTATGGCAATCGCGTCGATAGATTTTTGGGAGGTATTGCATGGCTCGATGGCGTTTTGCCGAGCATTATAATGTGTCGTGGTTATTATACTCGTGCTGTAGTGGCTGCCTGGGATTATCGCAACGGAACACTCACCAATCGCTGGACTTACGATTCGGGCAACAGCAATGTGGGACTTTATGGTCAGGGAAATCATAATATGGCTGTGGCTGATGTGGACGACGATGGAAAAGATGAAATAATCTGGGGCTCGGCTGCACTCGACCACGACGGAAAACTGCTTTATCGTACCAACCTGGGACATGGTGATGCAATGCATCTTACTGATCATATTCCTGATCGTAAAGGACTTGAATTGTGGACAGTACACGAATCGACCGGCGCTGCCTATGGCGAAGAACTTCACGATGCCCGTACAGGTGAAATTATTTGGGGAACGCATACAGGCACCGATAATGGTCGCGGAATGGCGGGAAATGTAATTCCGAATAATCGCGGTTTCGAAATGTGGAGTGGCTCGGGTCCTGGACTGATGAGCACAAACGGAACTATTCTCAGTAGTTCGAAACCTTCGATGAACTTCCGCATTTACTGGGATGGCGACCTTGAGGATGAACTGCTCGATGGGACAACCATTACAAAATGGGGTGTGGGAAGTATTTTCTCAGCAACAGGTTGTTCGTCGAATAAC
>JAGPIU010000180.1 GCA_018054805.1 Paludibacter sp.
TTGTTACATTTTTCATTTACTTCTGTAAAATATCCACACATTTTATTAAGCTTTCTTCCCAATGTGGAATTTCAATATGATAAGTCGATTTTATCTTCGACTTATTCAGCACGCTGTAGTGCGGACGCGCAGCGGCTGTGGGATAATCTTTGGTTTCGATAGGACTGACTTTGCACGTAACTCCCGCCAGTTGATGAATTTTCTTTGCAAAATCGTACCAACTGCATACGCCTTCGTTTGAAAAATGATAAACACCTGAAACAAAAACTTCTGCATTCAACATCTGCAAAATTGCATTCGCCAGATCGGCTGCATAAGTAGGCGTTCCCACCTGATCGAAAATCACATTCAGGCTTTCGCGCTCCTGACCAAGGCGCATCATTGTTTTTACAAAATTATTCCCAAAAGCCGAATATAACCACGATGTACGGATAACTGCCACCTGATCACAGTTTTTCAAGGCCAGTTCCTCGCCTGCCAGTTTCGACTTTCCGTACACACTCACGGGACAAACGGTATCGGTTTCAACATAAGGAGTGTGTTGTGTGCCGTCGAACACATAATCGGTTGACACATGAATCAGTTTCAAGCCATTACATTGAGCTATATGAGCAAGATTTTGAACCGCATCGCGATTGATTTTATAGCACAAATCGTCGTCGGTTTCAGCCTTATCTACTGCTGTATAAGCGGCACAATTTACAATCGCTTCGAAACCTGCATTCTTCACAAATTGCTCTATTGCAGTCAGATTACATATATCCAGTTCATCCACATCGGTAAATACAAGTTCAAACTGCGAAAAAGCTTTTGCAGCGACTTGCAACTCATTCCCTAACTGCCCCTTACTTCCTGTGACTAATATTTTTTTCATTGAAATAATTTTCAAAAGTTCTTTTCAGCATCGGCGAAAAGTGGATGTTTCATGTCTTTATCCGAAATAATTTCCTTCCCGGCCGGAATTTTCCAATCGATGGCAAGCGCCGGATCGTTGAACATAATACCACGCTCAAGCGATGGATTGTAAAAATCGTCGCATTTGTACGAGAAAACCGCAGTTTCGCTTAACACCGAAAAACCATGTGCAAAACCCTGTGGAATGAGAAACTGCGTATGATTCTCTTCGGTAAGTTCCACTCCGTACCACTGTCCGAAAGTGGGTGAATTTTTGCGCAAATCCACTGCCACATCCCACACAGCACCCTGTATAACCGAAACAAGTTTCGACTGGCTATGCGGATTCAACTGATAATGGAGTCCGCGAATAACGCCGTAACCGGATTTCGATTGATTATCCTGGCAAAAACGGGTGTCAATGCCAGCTTCGCGATATAGCTTTTCGTTGTACGATTCAAAAAAGAAGCCACGTGCGTCGGCAAACACACGGGGCTGAATCACCAAAAGACCTTCGATATTGGTTTTTATAATTTCCATCAACAATAATTATTCGTTCCGGACAAGCGGAAAAAGTTTTTATATAAATAAGCTCTGAAGATTAAATGTGCTCTTTGGCTATTTTAAACAGATATTCACCGTAATGATTTTTCTTCAAAGGCTCAGCAAGCTGAAGCAGCTTTTCTTTGTCAATATAACCATAGCGATAGGCAATTTCCTCGAGACAAGCCACTTTCAAGCCCTGACGATTTTCGATAGTAGCAATAAAATTCGAAGCTTCGAGCAAACTGTCGTGTGTACCTGTATCGAGCCATGCCATGCCGCGTCCCATCATTTTGAGACTCAGGCGGCCTTCTTCGAGATAAAGACGGTTGAGATCAGTAATTTCGAGCTCACCACGCTTCGACGGTTTCAAACCTTTGGCTTTCTGTACCACATCGTTGCTATAAAAGTAAAGACCGGTCACCGCATAATTCGACTTTGGTTCTGCAGGTTTTTCTTCGATACTGAACACTTTTCCGTTTTTATCAAATTCGGCCACGCCATAACGTTCAGGATCATTCACATAATATCCAAACACCATAGCGCCATCTTCAAGTTGAGCAGCTTCGCGCAACGTACGCGAAAAATCGAAACCATAGAAAATATTATCGCCAAGAATCATGCACACATTATCGTTGCCAATAAATTCCTCGCCGATAATGAAAGCTTGCGCCAGTCCGTCGGGCGAAGGCTGAATGGCATATTCGAGTGTAAGCCCGAGATCGTCGCCATTGCCAAGCAAATTCTGATACAAATGAATATCCTGCGGAGTGGAAATAATCAGAATCTCGCGAATTCCGGCCAGCATAAGTACCGACAAAGGATAATAAATCATGGGTTTGTCGTACACCGGAATAATTTGTTTCGATATACTTTTGGTAATAGGATATAAGCGGGTTCCTGACCCTCCTGCAAGCACGATACCTTTCATATGTTTCTTGTTTTGATTTTTTTATTATTAGATTAATTCGAATTTCAAAGGTAGATAAATTTTGGCACTTCAAAAAACTGAACTTTGCGAAAATCTGAAATATTATTCCAAATCCAGTTCTCCATCGCGAAAGGCTTTAAAGTTCTTCGCCAGTAACACCAGAAACTTCGAAACTTCTGTCTGCGTTTGCGCAGTTTCGGGACTAATGCTTTGTTTTTTCATACGCAACATCATTATTCCGTACATAAAGTTGAAACAAAGCTCAATATCGCCAATACCTGGCTCAGCTTTCATACGCAACTGATTTACAAACGGGAGCACATGAAAAAACTTGGCATTATAAGCAGGCACCTGACCCGAACTCATTAATTGAGAATGAAAATCATCAAGTTCAATAATAATATTTTTATTCAACTGCAAATGACCTTTTTCCTGCACATTTTCCATGCGCATCATTTCAATCAGACTTTCGTACCAGTTATAAATTTCCTTACGCTCTGCTTCCGACTGAACAGGAAACTTACTTACTACATTTTCGTTCAACACATCCATATTCAATCCGCAGGCGCGAATCAAATCCTCAATCTGCCACATGTAGAGCAGGTACTCACAAATATTCTCTTTCTTTAGTTTACGGGCTATATGCATATAAAATAATTTTAAAAAATGCCTCAAGATTCATCATCAAAATTCCAGTCGCCATCTTCATCCATAAAAACAGGCTCGAATAGTTCATCAAGATCGCGACGTTCTTTTTTGGTTGGCCGACCGGTTCCACGATCGCGGCCTGATTTGGCTGCAATACGTGCCAGTTCGATCAACTCGAGCTGATCGGGCGTAGTTACGTCGGCCATAAATCCGGGCACCAATTTGGCATTCATACGATTTTCGGACAGAGCCAGCACTTTGAACGAAAAAAGTACCGGATTGCGACGAATGGAAATTACATCGCCCACTTTTACATTGCGCGAAGGTTTTACCTGCACACCCTGTATCAGCACTTTGCCTTTTTTACAAGCTTCTGAAGCCAGCGAACGCGTTTTAAACAAAC
>JAGPIU010000181.1 GCA_018054805.1 Paludibacter sp.
GGCAGAAACAACTCCTGTTGACAAATTCTTATTTTCAGCCAAATGTAAAACAGATTGCACGGGCACAGAATCGGGTCCCATACCAATCATTCCGTTTTTAGTTTTAACACCACATGCCAAAGCTGTTCCTCCTGCACCCGAATCGGTTGTAAAATGACTGTGCGAATATGTTTTGACCAATCCAATATGGCGAAAAGCTTCCATTTCGAGCTTGTTTCCGTTCACAACCATTCCGGCTTGAATTTGAGCAAGCCCCATTCCGTCGCCAATAATAAAAATAACATTTTGGGGTTTTCCTTTTGCTGAAAGCGCTTGCGAGAATACCAATAAAGCAATAGCTAAATAAAAAATGATTTTTTTGTTCATAATAATTTTAATATATAAATGACCTTCAGGAACAGGTCATCCGGTTTTGTAAAATAGTTTGTCTGTTTTAAACAGAAACGGAACCCGAAAGGTTCCTCACATTTCATTAAAATAACATTACAATAATGTATTTAATGAGAAAGCTCTGTGGCAATGGCCTTTAGTTCTGCACGTATCTTCCTGAGTCTGTCAGCGAGAACCTGCTGTTTCTGAACCACATCGCGTTGCTGACCTAAACGTCGTTTAGCACCCTCGAGCGTCAGACGCTGATCGTTCACCAGAAACATAATTCTTTTGAGCACATCAATATCATCCTGCGTATAAAAACGCGTTCCTTTGGCGTTTCGTTTGGGTTTGAGTTGCTTAAACTCCTTTTCCCAAAAGCGGAGATTCGACTGCGTAACTCCTAAAATTTCGGACACTTCAGAAATGGAATAATACAGTTTTTCCATAACTACTAGGTTTTATGATTTAATTATTTTCAATCGTTTTCCAACCTGTATTTTCGTTGTACGTAAACCGTTCCATCTTTTAATACTATTGACCGACACACCATAACGATTAGCAATAGCACTCAGGGTTTGGCCCTTTGTCACTTTGTGGTAAATTACGCGACCTGACCCACCTGGCGAAACAGGCGCTGTTTGTGCAATTTCAATTTCGCTACGACGGTTATGTACAAGCGAATCGGCTTTAAAACTTACAATATCAGTATATTTATCGATAAAAGTATTGGCATAATTTAGCGGAAGACACACCGAATAAGGTTTGATATTGCCGGGAACAATGTCTTTTCGGTATTGAGGATTAAGCAAACGCACCTGTTCGATTGGCAAATTCAGTACTGACGCAATTTGCTCAAGGTGAATACGCTCACGAACCATAATGGTATCGGTAATCACAGGCATCTGCACTTTGGCTTTACAAATATTGTGTTTGTGTGCATAATGCATTGAATAATTAGCCGCAATAAAAATAGGAACATATCCACGTGTTTCGGCAGGCAAATAAGGATAAATTGCCCAATAATCACGCTTTCCGCCCGCACGGCGAATGGCTTTGTTTACATTACCCGGACCACAGTTATAAGCAGCAATTACCAAATGCCAGTCGCCATAAATCGAGTAAAGATCTTTCAGAAAATGAGCAGCTGCATGAGTTGCTTTTATCGGATCGAGTCGTTCATCGACCAGTGTATTTACTTCAAGGCCATACATACGTCCGGTGGCAATCATAAACTGCCATAAACCGGCAGCTCCCATACGCGACACAATGGTGGTATTCAGAGCCGATTCGATAATTGGAAGGTATTTCAGTTCGAGAGGCAGATTATTGGCTGCCAGCACCTGTTCGAAAATCGGGAAGTAATAATCACTCATTCCGAGCATATACTCGAGCTGACGTCGCTTGCGAACAGTATAAAGTTCGATAAAAGAGCGCACTGAATTATTGAAAGGCATTTCCATCACGCAGGGCATTCGGGTAAGACGCACTTTATACACAGAATCGCTCACAGCCAGCGAAACAGAATCCGGCCTGCAATCAGGATCGTCGGAACGTTGAATGATCCACGAATGCAACAAATAATCGAGCGTACTATCGAATTCCTCAGGAATTGCAATAGTGGTATCGGCCACCATTTCGGGTCCGCCCTCTTCTTCGTTAAGCGAAATCTGCGCCAGAACTGCTGTACCCCAAAACCAACTGCACAGCACAGCTGCCAGAATTAAACTTCTTTTTTTTGCGTGAATATTCTTTTTAATAAAAATCATTTTGAAATAATACCTTCTATTTTATTTTAAAACTTAACTGTACACCGGCTGTTCCGGTTTGCCCGTACTGGTTTTGCATTAATGCCGGGCGAATGTGCATCGACAAATCGGTGCTGATATCAAAATCGAACAATTGTGCATCTACATAGGCTTCCACAAGCGTCAGGCCATAATAGGCCACAGATGCAATAATACTTAAATCGCGATAACGGCGATATTGGTTATATTTGGTAGTAATTACCGATTTAAGCCCGGAATAACCACCGGGATAACTTTCCACAGTATAGCCCGGAGGCAAAATATCGAGATAACTATTTGTATTACCGTTTGTATCCGAAATATCCCTGTAAGCCGATCTGTAAGTTTCATAACGTGTGGAATTCAGCGTTATTGCATAAGTACAACCTAAAAAACCGGCATACACAATCGGCAATTTCCAATAGCTACGATTTAATATTTGCCCGTATCCGGGAATTATAGCTCCCATCCACAACACACGTACCGGATCGGGTTTGAACGCGCTGTCTTTTTTTTGCGTAAAAACAATCTTTGCATCACCATTCGGATCGGTTGGCGATACGGGTAAAACATACAAACTATCGGTGAGTATTTCCTGAGCTTGCGCTGATACAGCCGAAAGTATGGAAAACAAAAGTATATAAATAAGCTTTTTCAATTCGAAGGTGCTGATCAGATTTTATCCATTAGCTCCATGAGGCGGGTGAGATCCTCATCATTGTCGAAAGGAATGGTAATTTTCCCTTTACCCTCAGCATTGCAATTAAATTTCACTCCGGTACCAAAAACCTGACTCAAACGCGTTTCAATCTGTCCGAATTCGCTCAGTTTTTTCAGTGGGTTTGCATCCTTACGCTTGGTATCGAAAGTTCCGTTTTCGCTATAGTAGCGCACAAGTTCTTCCACTTTACGCACCGAATAATCATTTTTCTGTATCGCCTCGTACAGTTTCAACTGCGCTGCAGGATCGTTCAGCCCAAGTATAGCGCGCGCATGCCCCATGTCTATTTTCCTGTCCTTGATACCCATCTGAATTTCGGCAGGCAAACGGAGCAGACGCAGATAATTGGCAACGGTAGTACGTTTTTTTCCCACGCGTTCGCTCAAACGTTCCTGAGTAAGCTTATATTCTTCCATCAAACGATAAAATGTAAGTGCAATTTCGATCGCATTCAGGTCTTCACGCTGAATATTTTCGATAAGCGCCATTTCCATCACCTGTTCGTCGGCAGC
>JAGPIU010000182.1 GCA_018054805.1 Paludibacter sp.
AGAGTATATTCAGCACAACGACACGCACGGCACTTTGGTGACTGACCTGAAGAAATTTGCAAAAATTGCCCTTTGCGATGGATATTTAATACTGAAACAAATTCAGGCTCCGGGCAAGAAACGAATGGAGACAGGAGAGTATCTCAGGGGCTTGAGGTGAGTTTCAGAGTTACAGGTTTCAACGTTCCAAAGTTCCGGGGTTCAGAGTTTCAGAACAAAAAATCATTTTATATATCCCAACAGTTTTACAGTGGCAGATAGCCCTGTTTTTTCATGCATCAAAAAACATTAAAACAATAAAAAACAAAAATAATGAGTTGAAAATTTGGCTCGTACCTGTCAAATTTCGTTATTTTGCAACGTTTATTGTTTTTTTAAAACACTTAGCTAAAAGTATATGTCAAAAAATCTTGTAATTGTAGAGTCACCGGCCAAAGCCAAAACGATTGAAAAATTTCTGGGAAAAGACTATCAGGTTATGTCCAGTTTCGGACATATTCGCGATCTTGCAGAAAAAGGCATTGGTATCGACTTCGAAAACAATTACACACCGCAATATGTGGTTTCCTCCGATAAGAAAAAAGTAGTATCCGAACTCAAAAAAGCGAGCAAAGAGGCTGATATAGTATGGCTTGCTTCCGATGAGGACCGCGAGGGAGAAGCTATTGCATGGCATTTATACGACGAGCTGAAACTAAATTCAGACAAAACAAAACGCATTGTATTTCACGAAATTACAAAAGATGCGATACTCAACGCCATTGAACATCCACGCGACATTGATGTAAACCTTGTAGATGCACAGCAGGCTCGCCGGGTACTCGACCGCATTGTTGGTTTTGAGCTTTCGCCTGTACTTTGGCGCAAAGTGCGTCCGTCGCTTTCGGCAGGGCGTGTGCAGTCGGTTGCAGTGCGACTGATTGTGGAACGCGAAAGAGAAATCAATCAGTTTTCGGCCGAAAGCGCGTACCGTGTCTCAGCAATTTTCAATTCAAAAGATATTAACGGTCAGCCCGTTGAGCTGAAAGCAGAACTGCAAACCCGCTTCAAGGACAAGGAAAGTGCACTCGCATTTCTGGAAACCTGCAAGAATGCAGATTTTAATATTGACAGCATTGTTACCAAACCTGCCCGCAAATCACCTGCGCCGCCATTCACAACTTCCACATTGCAACAGGAAGCTGCCCGCAAACTTGGTTTTTCGGTGGCACAAACCATGCAAGTAGCACAACGACTTTACGAAGCAGGAAAAATAACTTATATGCGTACCGACTCGGTAAACCTGTCGGAACTGGCCATCAACACTTCGAAAGCGGAGATTATCAGCATGGCCGGCGAACGCTATTTACACACGCGTCGCTTCAACACCAAAACAAAAGGTGCACAGGAAGCGCACGAGGCCATTCGTCCCACTTATATGAATGCGCACACTGTGGAAGGAACTTCGCAGGAAAAAAGACTCTACGAGTTGATTTGGAAACGCACCATTGCTTCGCAAATGGCTGAGGCTGAACTTGAAAAAACATCCATTTTTATCAATATCTCAGGCAGCAAGTACCAGTTTGTAGCTTCGGGCGAGGTCATTGTATTCGATGGTTTTCTGAAAGTATATCTCGAATCGGTAGATGATGAAAACGACGAAAATAACGAATCGTTGCTTCCGGCTATGAAAGAAGGCGAAAAACTGATTTCTGACGAGATTGTGGCACAGCAACGTTTCAGCCAGAAACCACCGCGTTACAGCGAGGCAAGCCTTGTGCGTAAACTCGAAGAGCTTGGCATTGGACGTCCATCTACCTATGCACCAACCATTTCGACCATACAAAACCGCACTTATGTGGAAAAAGGCGACCGCCCTGCAGAGAAACGCGATTTCAACATTCTGAAACTCTCAGCAGGAAAAATTTCCGATAAAATAAAATCGGAAAACACAGGCGCTGAAAAATCGAAGCTTTTCCCAACCGATATAGGTATTGTGGTAACAGACTTTCTGACTGAGTATTTCCCTGAAATTCTGAACTATAATTTCACCGCCGATGTAGAAAAAGAATTTGACGAAATTGCCGAAGGTAAAATAAAATGGACAGGCTCAATCGATAAGTTTTACAAAAGTTTCCATCCGGTTGTGGAGGATACCATGAAAAACTCAGAACGTCAGGTTGGCGAACGCATACTCGGCACCGATCCGGCCACAGGTCGTCAGCTATCTGTAAAAATCGGAAAATATGGTCCGATTGCTCAGATTGGGACATCGGAAGAGGAGGAAAAACCTGTTTTTGCTTCACTGCGCCGCGACCAATCCATCGAAAGCATTACGCTCGAAGATGCGCTGGAGCTTTTCAAACTTCCACGCAAACTCGGCGAGTACGAGGAAAAAGAAATGACGGTTGCCATTGGGCGATTTGGCCCTTATATTCGTCATGCATCAGCATTTTATTCGTTGCCCAAAACCGACGATCCTATGGAAGTAACTGCTGAACGTGCCATTGAAATTATCGAAACCAAACGCGAAGAAGAAAAGAACCGACTCATTGCCACTTTGGGCGAAAATGGAGAGATACAGGTTCTGAACGGACGCTTCGGACCATACTTCACCTGCGACAAAGTGAATTATAAAATTCCAAAAGGCACAGACCCTGCCACCCTGACGCACGAAAAATGTGTAGAGTTGATGGCAGCTCAACCCGAAGCCGCAAACAAAAAGAAAGGATTCGGGAAAAAGGCAGCAGCCACGAAAACTGCCAAAACGACTAAAACGACAAAAAGCACTAAAGCAAAGAAATAAATCTGTAAATCTGTAGTCTATCTAAAAAAACTTCTGAAATATGAGAAAACTATTTTTCATCCTTGGAATTTCGTTACTTCTGACAAATATCACAGCTCAGGAGCCAACATCAGTTACCGAAGGACAGAGTCAGCTTGTTTATTCGCTGCCTGTAACCGAACTGGTTTTTGAACTCGAAGTTGAGAAAACAACTCAGACACCCGGGCCGTACTATCAGTACTCCGAACGATATCTGGCTACAAATCAGGTCATAGTGGATGCAAAAACTACTTACAAACTAAAAAACACCACTTTGAACAGCAACGCATTACCCGACCCGCGACGCACTTACGCCGTTCCCGAAAGTAAATATACGGCTTTACAGCAAATTAGCGTAAATGAAAAAGGATTGCTTACAGGTATCAACTGTGATCCCGTGAATATCGCAAAAAAAGAAATCCGTAAGGAAAAGAGAGAAAGTTTCGAATATAGCAGCACAAATGTATTGCCACTTACCGAAGAATATCTGATGGCAGGTTCTACTGCACGACTGGCCGAAGGTGCTGCAAAGCAGATTTATCGCATTCGCGAAAGTCG
>JAGPIU010000183.1 GCA_018054805.1 Paludibacter sp.
ATGGCTTCGCGCTTGGCACCTTCGCCAATGGAGAGCATGGTGATGACCGAAGCCACCCCGAAAATAATGCCGAGCATGGTGAGAAATGAACGGAATTTATGATCGATAAGCGCTCGCAGCGCCACTCTGATGTTTTCTTCGTATTGCATGTGGTCTTATTTTAAAAGGTATTCGCAACTCACGGTCATTCCGGGTTTCAGTCTCTCGTCGGATTTCAGGATTTTTACTTCCACGTCAAAAACCTTTTGTTTCGATTTATTTTCCTTGAGGCGACAAAGTTTTCCGACATACATAATTTCGCCTTCGAACTCAACTTTTGGCAGCGCATCAAGTCGTACAGTTACTTTTTGCCCCACAGCTATTTTCATAAAGTCATTTTCGCTAATGGTCGTATTCACTTTCATCCATTTGAGTGCCGGCACATTACCCATGTTGTTTCCCACATAAATTTCGTCGCCCACTTTCAGCATTTGACCAGTACGTTGGTTGTCGCCAACCTGAAAAATGCCATCGATAGGAGTGCGTATGGTAAGCTGCGGAAGTATGTCGTACGCGCTTTTAATTTCATCTTTCAAACGACTGATTCTGATTTTCTGAATTTTCAGATCCGAATTTTCTCTGATTTTGTTGAGGTTAAGCTGTCGTTGTACTTTTGCAAAACCAATTTTAGCCTGTTCGAATTCCAGCTCCTTGATCTTGCGGATACGAGCCGATTCGAATCGCGACGATTCCATTTCAAGTTTTCTCAGGTTGAATGATGCAGTTTCGCTTTTCAGGTTCGATTCCAGGTCATTTCTGCGGTTGCTCTGATCCACTTTCAGTTTCTCGAGTGCTGCAATTTGAGTTTCAAGTTCACCCTCGCGGTCGATAATGTATTTTTTTATTTCGGTAGGATCGAGTTGAATAATAGAGTCGCCTGCGCTTACTTTTGAGCCATGTTTCAGTAAACCAATGATTTTCATTTGGTACCAATAGCGTCCGTAGCGTTGCAATACAAAAGCACGCGAGTCTATAGCGGCAAGTTCACCGGTTTCCACTATGCGGTTTCCATTGTCGGTGAGTGCTTTTTCTCCGGCACTCTCTTTTTTGCAGCCCATAAAGGTCAGCAATATAAGCGGGAGTATATATTTGAATGATTTAAACATGCTTATTCCTCCTTCGCTTCAGTTTTGTTTTCCTTTTTATCCTTTTCATCTCCTGCATAAGGATCGGAGAGCGCTACTGTGTCATTTTCCTCAAGTCCGCTCAGAATGACGATATGGTCTGAATTTGACTCGCCGGTTTCGACCACTGTTTTTTCGTAACCTTTGCCGGTTTTTTTATACACAAAACTTACATCGCCTTCGGTACGAATTGCATCGATAGGTAGGAGCAAAGCGTTTTCAACTTTTCCGATAATTATGCGGCAACTTACGGTAAGCCCGGGAAGCAGTTTCTCACTTTTCTCTTTTATGTCAATTTCCACCGGAAATACTTTGATTTTTGAACTTCCATCTTTATTTACTGCCAGATTGGCCACTGTATTTACAGTTCCGGTGTACACGCTATCAGAAAAAGCATCAGGTTTTATTTCGACCTTCAGACCTTTTTGAATTTTGGCAATGTCCACTTCGTTGATTTTTACAACTGCTCTCAAAGTTGACAAATCGGGAAGCTGAATCAGCGGAAAGCCCGACCAGGTTTGGTCGCCAAGCTGAAATTTATTTCCTGTACTCCAGTTGCGGTTGATAATGGCGATGCCCGACGAGGGTGAAATAAGTTGCAGTTTGCGAAGCGTTTCGTGCGCTTCCTCAAGTCGTGCTTTGTCCTGATCGATGGACAGTTTTTTCTGTTTTATTTCCTCTTTCTGAATTTTGATACGATTGTCGATCTGCTCTTTGGCGCGGGCCAGCGCAATGTTTGCTTTTTCAAGATTGAGCTGAATTTCCTTACGTTTAATATCGGCTTCGTATCCGGCCGATTCGAAACGGATTTTCGAAATTTCCTGCGAAATGCGTGTGACTTCGTAGTCGGCATGCAGTTCTTCGAGGTCGGACTGATGCTGAGCTTCCATTCTTTCCAGCTCTGCCATATTTATTTCGAGACGCGATTCAGCATCCGTCACTCCTTTAAGCACTTCCGAAGGATCGAAAACAATCAGCGTGTCGCCTTCCTGCACCTCTTTTCCATCTTTTACAATGGAGGTGATTTTCAGGTTGCCGAAACGCCACGAAATGTTTGGTGCAGTGATGTTGGTGGAATTGATGGCCTCCACTTCTCCTTCCTCGTAAATTTCGAGAAACAGCGTGCCTTTGGTTACTTTGCCAAGAGCCACTTCGGTCACTTCTTTTTTCTCGCTGCACGAAAAAATCAGAGGCAATGTGCAGACTATTAGCAGAACGGGTATGAGTTTGTTTTTCATTGTGTTGTATGATGGGTGCTGTCGGTTTCTGATTTTTTACTTTTATCCTTAATGTCTTTTTGGGGAAAGAATATACGGCTTTTTATCTCTTTTTTCGGGGGAACGGTGAGTGTAATATATTCGTTGATTTTTAACCCCTTTTCGATAATCACTTCTTTGGTCGACGAAAGTCCGGTTTTTACCTCGCGCATTTCGTATCCTTTTTTGAGTTTTACATACACCACTTTTGTGGAATCCTGATCGAACACAGCAATTTGCGGTACTACTATTGTGTCCTTCACTCTTTTGATAATAATGCGGCATTCGGCGCTAAACCCGGGATCAGGAATTTCGGCGAAACTATCGACAGATGCTTCAATTTCGAAAACTTTTACTTTCGAATTTTCGGAAACCGGCTGTCCGACTGGCGCTTTCTTTACGATTTTTCCTGTGGCAAAATTTCCCGGCATGGCATCGAAGTTATATTCAACCACATCGTTTTGTTGAATGCGTTTGTAGTTTCCTTCCGAGGCCATCATCAATACTTTCATTTCTTTGATTTCGGGCATTGTACAAATAGGTCTTCCCTGCCAGATATTGTCGCCGGGAACAATTTTGCGGCCACTCATGGGACTACGGGCAATAATTACCATACCTGCCTGTGGAGCTTTAATAGTTAGAGCTTCAAGCCTTTGCTTGGCAATTTCAACGCGCATTCTGAATCTTTGCATCTGAATTTCAAGGCCGCGAATTTCGGCTTGTTGTATTTGGCGGGTAGCGCGAAATTTTTTCTCGAAACGGCTTTTTTCTATGGCGGAACGCTGAAGTTCAAGTTCTTTTATTTTACGCTGATTGTCGGAGGAGTATTTTAGCTGAAGGGAGTCAAGGCCGGCAATCATTGTTTCGGCATTGTTAGTGCGTTGCTGTGCTTCGAGGATGGCGAGTTGCAACTGATGATCGGCGCGTACTTTGTTTACATT
>JAGPIU010000184.1 GCA_018054805.1 Paludibacter sp.
GGGTATGGATTTGATTCTGACTTCGGCCAATAATTATTACGAGGGAGTAACGCAGGCCGAAGTGGAGGCTTTTTATGCCAAAATGAAAGATCCGAACGATAATACTCCCGTGTCGTATGGTTTGAATTCAAAATTGGTAAAGGAAAACGGTCTGTTGGTTGAGAAAACCTACAAAGTGGGTGGCATGTATAGTGCTGCGCTCGAACGTATAGTGGGCTGGCTCGAAAAGGCTGCTGCCGTTGCCGAAAACGACAAACAACGTGAGGTAATTGAAAAACTGATTGCTTTTAACCGCGATGGCGATTTGAAAACTTTCGACGAATATGCTATTAAATGGGTGCAGGATGTAGAGTCGCAGATTGATTTTATAAATGGCTTTACCGAGACTTATGGCGACCCACTGGGAATGAAAGCCAGCTGGGAATCGCTTATTAATTTCAAAAATATTGAAGCTACAAAACGTACGCAGATTATAAGCGACAATGCGCAATGGTTTGAAGACAATTCTCCCATAAATCCTGAGTTTAAAAAGGAAAAAGTGAAAGGTGTATCGGCAAAAGTAATTACCGCTGCCATGCTTGGCGGCGATTGCTATCCTTCGACACCGATTGGAGTGAATCTGCCCAACTCGAACTGGATTCGTCGCGACTATGGTTCAAAATCGGTGACTATCGAGAATATTACCGAAGCTTACGATCAGGCTTCGCTCGGAAGCGGCTTTGCCGAAGAGTTTATGTGGAGTCAGGTTGAACTTGATCGCGCTAAACAATATGGCTCGCTTACCAATAATCTGCACACCGACCTGCACGAATGTCTCGGTCATGGTTCGGGAAAACTGCTGCCCGGGGTTGATCCGGATGCCTTGCGTGCTTATGGTTCGCCGGTGGAAGAAGCCCGTGCCGATTTGTTCGGATTGTATTATATGGGCGATAAAAAAGCGGTTGAGCTGGGGCTATTACCCGATGCTGAGGCTTATAAAGCGGCCTATTATCAATATATTATGAATGGTTTGATGACGCAGCTCACCCGTATACAGCCCGGAAAGAATATTGAACAGGCGCATATGCGAAACCGTCAGCTTATCGCTTCGTGGGTTTACGAAAAAGGCAAAGCCGACAAGGTAGTGGAACTTAAAAAACGAGATGGCGAAACTTTTGTGGTTGTGAACGATTACGAAAAATTGCGTGGATTGTTTGGAGAATTGCTAACCGAAATTCAGCGTATAAAATCGACAGGCGATTACGAAGCTGCCAAAACCATGGTTGAAACTTATGCAGTAAAAGTAAATCAGGAAATACATACCGAAGTGCTCGACAGATATAAAAAACTGAATCTGGCACCTTATCGTGGTTTTGTAAATCCGGTTTACACTTTGGTTACTGATAAAAACGGAAAAGTCACTGATGTGAAAATTTCGTACGACGAGAATTATCTTGATCAGAATTTACGTTATTCGAAAGAATATTCTGTGTTGCCAAATTACAATTAAAAGCTGAGTTATTACAAATGAAAAGGGGAAAACCGCACTGAGTGGTTTTCCCCTTTTGTTTTCCCCGAAGTGGAACTTGTTATTTTACAGTTAACTTATGAATTGTGTTTTCTACTTCAACAATGTAAATTCCCGGATTTAGTTTCGATTCAGAGGCTACTGCAACTCCGTTCAGCATAAATACGCGTGGTTTTGCATCACTGCCTTTAATTCTGATATATCCGTTTTACTTATTTTTTCTTTTTCTCTTCTTTTTTCTGGGCAGCTTTTTTCTTTTTCTCTTTTTCCTTCTTTACTTTTTCTGCCAATCTGCTTTCTTTGGCTTTCAATTTGGCTTCGCGGGCAAGTTTTTTAGCAGCTTTGCGTTCTTCGAGTACTTTTTTCAGATATTCGATGTAGGGTTCGATATATCTTTTTTTCTTAGTTTCGAGCAAATCGGCCATGGTTACCATAATACCAGTTTCGTAAACCGATCCGAAATCGTGATCGAGAATACTTCCAAACATGCGCATGGTGTCGCTCAGACCAATATATGCATTGAACATAGCCGGAATTGTTTCATCCTCAGTACGAACAGCTTTTTGAAGTGCTTTATAGTCATCGGCTGAATTATGGCCGGAAAATAATTTTTTAGCTTTTTTTGTCGAATCCTTACTTACTTCAACCGGTTGTTTCGGGCGAATCAGATTGTCAGGGTCGGGAAAATATCTGAACATATACTCGTAAATCAGTTCACGGGATGTAACCGGATAATTATTGTATATGGTAACTTTGCCGATAAAGTATTTTGCGTTTTTTACCGAATGAATTAATGCACCGAGTCCATCCCAAAGGTTATCAAGCGCAAAAAGGCTTTTCATTCCCATTTTTGATGTTTGATAATCGGGTTGTACGAATGCACGTCCGAGCTCAATGGTGTAAGGCATAAATTCTTTCACGAATTTTTCGCTGAAAGTAAATAAATGCGACATGACAAACTTTGGTTGACCGTTTTCGTATAATTCCACCTCGGTGCCGGGCAGAAAACGATATCCACCAATAATTTCCTCAGCTTGCGGATCCCAAACAATAAGCTGACGATATGGTTTTTCCATATAGTCATACTTGTCTGTATCAATTTCTTCACCTGTTCCACCACCTCCGGAACGATACGATAATTCGCGTAAACGCCCGATTTCGAGCATTACGTTGGGCGAATCGTGTGCAGTGATTATGTAAATTTCGTTATGAGCTTTGTTGGTGGGTCGTAAGAATTTATCAGGACTCAGTTCTTTTTTTAATACCTCTCTGTCAATGCGGGCAATAATTGGTTTCATTGATCAATCAAAATGTTAGTAATTTTTTTTCAACTATTTGCTCGACAAAAGTAGTGTTTTTTTGAGTTTAAAGAACCTTCTAATGCTCAAAAAATGGCCAACAGTCTACAAATTGTCATTTTTTATTTAGTTGAATACCTATAATTGCTCACAACTTGTCAAAGTGTGTAGTTAATTGTCTGTTGTATGTTGTCATTTTGTTAACCTGATTCAATAATATGAACTGATAATATTTACAAATCTCATTTTTTTTACTTTTTAAATCAATCTCTCCACTGTTTTTATGGAAAAAATTGCGATTTTTGTACTATCTTCTAATGTCTATTTAATTAATTTGTAAAATACAGGATATGAAAAAGTTGATTTTTATTTCGTTGTGCTTAATAATGCTGCCCGTATATGCTGCAAAACCGGTGACTGATTATATCGATTGGGCCCGAAAAATTGCAAATTCAGAGATGAAACGCAATCCGGAATTGTGGATGGGCGACTTTGTGACTGAGCCTAAATGGAATTATACACATGGTTTAATGGCTGCATCGTACCTGAA
>JAGPIU010000015.1 GCA_018054805.1 Paludibacter sp.
TGCTGCGAAGCACATGTGGCTGTGGGCGATCTTCACGAATATGTGCAGGATGCCCTCGATCTGATTGAATTTGCCAACGGCCCGGTTACCAGCAAATGGGGAAAAGTGCGTGCCGATATGGGTCACCCGGCACCTTTCAATCTGAAATTTATAGGTGTAGGCAATGAGCAATGGGGAGCCGAATATCCCGAACGTCTCGAAGTTTTTATGAAAGCCATCAGAGCTAAACATCCTGAAATTAAAATCATTGGAAGTTCAGGTCCGCAATCCGAAGGAAAAGATTTCGAGTACCTTTGGCCCGAAATGAAACGTCTGAAAGTGGATTTGGTGGACGAGCATTATTATCGTCCGGAAAAATGGTTCCTCGAAGGCGCTGCCCGTTACGACAACTACGACCGCAAAGGCCCGAAAGTGTTTGCCGGCGAATATGCCTGTCACCCGCGCAACCGTAAAAACAATTTCGAGTCGGCACTCAGCGAAGCCGCTTTCATGACCGGTTTCGAACGTAATGCCGATGTGGTGCATATGTGTACTTATGCGCCGCTTTTTGCGCATGTCGATGGCTGGCAATGGCGTCCCGACCTCATTTGGTTCGACAACCTGAAAAGCGTAAAATCAATCAATTACTATGTGCAGCAACTTTACGGACATAATGCAGGCACTCATGTGCTGAAAACTTCCGAAAACAAAGTGCCACTCACCGGCCAGGAAGGTATTTATGCAAGTTCGGCGCTGGATAAAAAGAAAAATGAAATCATTCTGAAAATCGCCAATGTTTCGAATGAAAAACGCACGCTGAATTACACATTTACCGGGCTGAAAAAAGGCGAACGTAAGGTCACACACACCATTCTGACATCAGCCGATGCGGACATTGAGAATACGCTCGAAAATCCCAATGCAGTCGTTCCGTCCATCAAATCGATGTCGCAAAAAGACAGTGCATTCGAAGTGGAAATTGCCCCACGCTCATTCAATGTGTACGTGATCAAACTCTGATCCGTATTTCGCTTGACAAAACACCCGGGAAAAGCCCTGCAAAAAAGGCACTCCCGGGTGTTTTATTTCCACTTCACAGACAAAGAACTTTTTAAGTTATAATTTCCTCTGTTCTCATTTTTTTTGCGTATATTTGTATGTTTTTTCAGAACGGAATTACATACCGCTGATCAGGCATTCTAAAATTATTCAAACAACTGAATTAATATACTTTACAATAGAAAATGAGCGAAGAAGAAAAAGTGATTGCAGGCGCCTCGTATGGCGCGAGCAGTATTCAGGTACTCGAAGGACTTGAAGCAGTACGCAAACGTCCGGCCATGTACATTGGCGATATTGGCGTGAAAGGTCTGCACCATTTGGTTTACGAAGTAGTGGATAACTCTATCGACGAAGCCCTTGCCGGACATTGCGATACCATCAGAGTTAGCATTAACGAAGATAACTCAATCACTGTAATTGACAACGGACGCGGAATTCCCGTGGACATGCACGAAAAAGAAGGTAAATCGGCGCTGGAGGTTGTTATGACCGTACTTCATGCCGGTGGAAAATTCGATAAAGACAGCTACAAGGTCTCCGGAGGTCTTCACGGAGTAGGGGTTTCCTGCGTAAATGCGCTTTCGACATTGTTACGCGTGGAAGTGTCGCGCGACGGAAAACTTTACATGCAGGAATACGAACGTGGTGTTCCCAAATCACCCGTAGCTGAAATAGGAACTTCTGACAAAACCGGAACAACAGTTACTTTTGCTCCCGACGCCACAATTTTCACCGAAGTTTTGTACAAATACGACATTTTAGCCAATCGTTTGCGCGAATTGGCTTATCTGAATGCCGGTATCACACTTTCATTGACCGACAAACGTGTTCACAACGAAGATGGTTCTTTCAAATCGGAAATTTTCCATTCCAATGAAGGCCTTAAAGAATTTGTGGAATACATCGACGAAGCACGTGAAAAACTGATCGACAATGTAATTCACATCATTACAGAAAAAAATGGTGTTCCTGTGGAAATTGCCATGACTTACAACACTTCGTACAACGAAAACATACACTCGTATGTAAACAATATTAACACCATTGAAGGTGGAACACACCTTGCAGGTTTCCGTCGTGGCTTAACACGTACTTTGAAAAAATATGCCGAGGACAGCAAAATGCTCGACAAACTGAAAATTGAAATCAGTGGCGATGACTTCCGCGAGGGACTGACTGCCGTAATTTCGATCAAAGTACAGGAGCCGCAGTTCGAAGGACAAACAAAAACCAAACTCGGCAACAACGAGGTTATCGGAGCTGTGGACATGGCTACCAGTGAGGCTTTGGGTAATTACCTCGAAGAAAACCCAAAAGCTGCCAAAACGATTGTCGAAAAAGTGATTCTTGCTGCTACTGCCCGTCATGCTGCCCGTAAAGCGCGTGAAATGGTACAACGCAAA
This sequence comes from Paludibacter sp., assembly GCA_018054805.1. The sequence continues at coordinate 2,445 of JAGPIU010000015.1, forward strand.
TCGCCACTTTCAGGTGGTGGATTGCCCGGTAAACTTGCCGACTGCGCCGACAAAGATCCTGCAAAATGCGAACTTTTCCTTGTCGAAGGGGATTCGGCCGGCGGAACAGCCAAACAGGGCCGAAGCCGTCAGTTCCAGGCCATTCTGCCATTGCGTGGTAAAATTCTGAACGTAGAAAAAGCCATGCAACACAAAGTGCTCGAAAGCGAAGAAATACGCAATATCTACACAGCACTTGGCGTGTCAATTGGTACCGAAGAGGATAGCAAGGCACTAAACATGACTAAACTGCGTTATCATAAGGTGATTATCATGACCGATGCCGACGTGGACGGAAGCCACATTGCCACACTGATTATGACTTTCTTCTTCCGCCACATGAAAGAACTCATCGAGCAGGGATATCTGTACATTGCTACTCCTCCGCTTTATCTTTGCAAAAAAGGTAAAATCGAGGAATATTGCTGGAACGACCAGCAACGTCAGGCATTTATCGAAAAATACGGTGGAGGTAACGAGGGCGCAGTACACACGCAACGCTACAAAGGTTTGGGAGAAATGAACGAAACCCAGCTTTGGGATACCACAATGAATCCCGAAAACCGTACCCTTCGTCAGGTAACAATCGACAATGCAGCTACTGCCGACCACGTATTTTCAATGCTTATGGGCGATGATGTGGCTCCACGTCGTCAGTTTATCGAGGAGAATGCGACTTATGCAAAAATTGACGCTTAATTATTAATTTGAAAATTTGAGGGTTTGAAAATTTGAATATTCCTGATGGTTTTCATCTGAAATGAATATTTAAATTTTCAAATTCCAAATTTTTGAATTTTCAAATTTTTGATAATGAACATAGCCGTTTACTGCTCATCGAGCAATCACATTGCTGAAAATTATCTTGCTACGGCTTTGAGCCTGGGCAAATGGATCGCGCAAAACGGTCATGTACTTGTTTTTGGTGGTGCTACAGGTGGTTCAATGTCGGCTGTTTCGGAAGGCGCAGCTTCGTCGAAAGGGAAAATTGTGGGTGTGATCCCACCTGCCATTATTCAGATGAACCGTCAGAGTCCGCTCTGCACCGAACTTATCACTGTACAGGATATGAGCGAACGTAAAGCGTCGATGAAAAACATTGCCGATGCTTTTGTTGTTTTACCGGGTAGTTATGGTACACTCGACGAACTTTTCGATGTAACAGCATCGGCCATTGTGGGAGAACACAGGAAGCCTGTAATTATACTGAATGAGAATGGGTTTTACAATCATCTTATTGCACTGATAGCACAAATGAAAGATGAAAAGTTTATTCCTGTCGAGAATTTCAGACCTGTTTTTGTAAACAGTCCTGAAGAGTGCTTTCAGCAACTCGTTCGGATTTCGGATAAAAACTAACAAATATATCAATCATACACTCTGAGTATCATGAATTTATTTTGGAAAATCCTGTTCGGAAAAATCACTCCCACAGCTAAAATAGAACAGCAGGAGTCTGATTTACAAAAATCGTTCGAACGTTATCTCGAAGTAGAAAAGTCGCTCGAACTGGCCGAATACAAAACTTTGTTTCACGAAGTAAAAGCACCTGCTTTTATAGAGCATAAAAAAACACTCCAAAACCGCAAATACCGCGATACTGAAGAGTACCGCGACAGCTCGAAGTACAAAAAGCTTGCGGCCAGCCATGACATAAAAACATACTACGAGGTGCTTGCCTCACAAGAACTTTCTGATTTTCTTGAATTTAAAAAGTCAGATGAATACAAAAACCTGGGCGATAAAAAGAAACTAATTGCTTCGGAAAAACTTCAGCGTATGAAAGCATTTGAAAGATCAAAAGCTTTCAAAATTTACAGCCGTTTCCACGATTCATACATTATCAAAGAATATGAGCAACTTAAAGCCATTGTTTCGCATCCCGAATTTGTGGCAAAAAACGAATTCTGGGCCAATCCCCAACGCTGGCACACAACTCCCGAATACGCCAAAGAGCAACGCTTCTACGAACTGGATAAAAATCCGGACATTGCTTTTTACAACAAACAGAATGCTGGCAGTTTCGAGATTCTGAAAAAACAGCAAATCACTTTCATTGAACAATTCGATTGGAACACGCTCGCCAAATCGCGATGGAATTATGGTTTCGCTTATAAGAGTCCCGCATTGCTAGCCCAGCACTCATTTGCAAACGAAAAGCAAGCCAACAATAATGGAAAAAATGTATCAGTGGTTGACGGAAAACTCCGAATAAGTACCGAAAAGGAAACTGTGAAAGCACCGGCTTGGCACACGACTAAAGGTTTTATCGAAAAAGAATTCGAATACACTTCAGATATTTTGCAGTCAGCCGACAGTTTCCGCCAGAAAAAAGGAAAATTTTCAGCCAAAATACGTTGCACAGGAAATCTGCATCACGCTTTCTGGCTCGGAACTGACAAAAAGCTTCCACATATCAACATTTTCCATTGGGACGGTAAAAAAGTAAAAGTAGGAAATGCCGCTCAACAGGTTTGGGATGGCGTGGAAATTTCAGGACTCAATCCTGCTAACTTCTACATTTATACGCTTGAATGGACCGATAAAGAACTGATCTGGAGCATAAACAACTTCGAGGTTTACCGCACCGCAGGCAACCTTCCGAAAGAAGAAATGTATCTGGCATTCAGTTCATTCATTCCTGAAAAATTGAAAGGCGATACCGGAATACTCGAAGTGGACTGGGTAAAAGTAACTCAGAACTGATAAAACAGGTTCTTTTTACCTGCCAATAAATATAAATCTGTAAAAAGGGCAAGTCTTTACTTGTCCTTTTTAGTATTTTCAAAATTAAAAATTGCTCACACACATACAGTAGCTATGACAGCAACAAAAAAAATAAATGTAGCTAACCGCTTCGAAATCGGAGGCAACAACCGTTTTGTGCTTATTGCAGGCCCCTGCGCCATCGAAACCGAAGAAATGACCATGCAGGTGGCTGCGAGTCTGAAAGAAATCTGCCACGATCTGGGCATTCATCTTATTTTTAAATCGTCGTTCGACAAAGCAAACCGCACTTCGGTAAAAGCGCCACGCGGCGTGGGTATGGAACGCGGACTCGAGATTCTGCAACGTGTAAAAACCGAACTCAATCTGCCCGTAATCACCGATGTACACGAATCGTGGCAATGCGAACCTGTGGCAAAAGTGGCCGACATGCTTCAGATTCCGGCTTTTCTTTCGCGTCAGACAGATTTACTGGTGGCTGCTGCCAAAACAGGAAAAATTGTGAACGTAAAAAAAGGTCAGTTCATGGCGCCCTGGGACATGAAGAATGTAGTGGAAAAATTACGCGACTCGGGCACCGAACAGATTTTGCTTTGCGAACGCGGTTCAAGCTTTGGTTACAATAATTTAGTGGTGGACATGACCGGACTTGTGGAAATGCGCAGTTATGGTTATCCGGTGGTTTTTGATGCTACACATGCAGTACAAAAACCCGGCGGGCAAGGCACTTCAACAGGTGGTAATCGTGAAATGGTGCCTTACCTGATGCGCGCTGCACTTGCTGTGGGCGTGGATGCAATTTTCGCCGAAGTACATCCCGACCCCGACCATGCATTCAGCGATGGCCCTAACCAGATTCATTTGTCGAACATCCGTAAAATTCTCGAAGAAGCTGTGGCTATTGACGATTTAATTAAAGGAAACAAGAAGACAGGAAGACAAGGAAACGAGGAAGCTGAGAGACAAGGAGACTCAGAACTCAAAACTCAAAACTCAGAACTCAATATTAAACTCTTTCTGACAGATGTGGATGGCGTACTCACCGATGCCGGAATGTATTATTCCGAAAATGGTGATGAGCTGAAAAAATTCAACACGCACGATGGAATGGGTCTGCAACTTATTCGTCAGAAGGGCATTAAAACCGGCATTATCACTTCCGAAAATACGATGATGGTGGAACGTCGTTTCAACAAACTGAAACTCGATTATCTGTATCAGGGCAAACGCGAAGGTGGCAAACTGGCTTCGGCACTTGAAATTTGCGAAAAAGAAGGCATTACACTCCAAAATGTGGCTTATATTGGCGACGATATCAATTGTCTGGAACTGCTTTCGAATGTGGGACTTGCAGCCTGTCCGGCCAATGCGCTCGATGCAGTGAAGCAAATTCCCGGAATTGTACGCATGAACAAAAAAGGTGGCGAAGGTTGCGTGCGCGAATTTATCGAAATGATTATCAACAAAATGGAAAAATAAGCAAGCCATGATAAACGCAGAAAAACGGGCAAAGGAAATATTTGCACAGCAAATTGGCGAACTGCAAAAACTTTCGGATAAAATTGGTCCGGAAATGAATCAGGTGGTCGAAATGATTTACGCTTGCCGTGGTAAATTAGTGATAATGGGCGTAGGCAAAACCGGCATTATCGGACATAAAATTGCGTCGTCGTTAGCTTCCACAGGCACACCTGCCATTTTCGTGAATGCCGCCGAGGCGATGCACGGCGATTTGGGCATGATTTCGCCCGACGATATTGCGCTGCTTATCTCAAACAGCGGCAGTTCAATGGAAATTATCAACATTGTAGCGCCTCTGAAAAAAATTGGCTGTCGCATTATTGCCATGACCGGAAATCCGCAATCGCCACTTGCACGCGAGGCCGAACTTATGCTGAATGTGGGAGTCGAAAAAGAAGCCTGTCCGCTGGGACTTGCACCTACCACCTCCACCACAGCCACTTTGGTTATGGGCGATGCCCTCACTATCTGTTTGATGGAACGTCGTAACTTTAAAGCTGAAAACTACGCACTTTATCATCCCGGAGGTGCACTTGGCAGGCAGTTGCTTACCCGTGTGAAAGACGAAATGACCACCGAAATCCCGAAGGTAAACGAAGACAGCATTTTTAAAGATATAATTTTGGAAATGAGCAAAAAACGCCTCGGCATGACGCTTGTTTACAACACAAAAAATGAAGCCACCGGCATTATTACCGACGGAGATTTACGTCGTGCCATTCAGAATTTCGACGATCTGAAAAGCCTCAAAGCTGCCGACATTATGACAAAAGGTTTTAAACGCATCGATAAAAATGAAATGCTCTCAGAAGCACTTGAAATGATGGACATTAGCAATATAACCACTCTGGCAGTAATTGATGGCGCAAGCGTTTGCGGGATTCTTTCGATTCATCATATTATTGATTTCAGGTAAATTGTTGATTCTTAAGCCTGTCTCCTGGTATCCTTTGTTTACTCATTCACAATCAGAACATTGAAATACAAAAAAATATATATCGAAATTACAAACAGCTGCAACTTTAATTGCAGCTTTTGTTTTCAAACGGGGCGTGCAAAAGCATTTATGTCGCCGGAGGATTTTCGTACCATTTGCCAAAAGATAAAGCCTTTTACATCATATATTTATCTGCATGTATTGGGCGAACCTTTGTTGCATCCACGCTTTGAAGAAATACTGCAAATAGCCGCTGAGAATGAATTGAATGTGAACATTACTACCAACGGCAGTCTTATTGCCCGTAAAAAAGAAATTCTGCTCCGCAATAATGTACGTCAGATTAATATTTCGCTACACGATGCGGAAGAAAATGTGGAAAAAGATCAGCTCGAAAATTATTTAAACGAAATACTCAGCTACGCAAAACCGGCTGCGAATCAGACTTATGTAAACCTGCGCTTATGGAACAGCGGCGAAACGGCAAGTAACGTCTTCAATCAGTTTTGTGTTGAAAAAATTCGACAACATTTTCCCGAAGGCAACACAAACCTGAACGAAAGCACGAAAGAAAAGGGCATAAAACTGGCCGATCATATCTTTCTGCAAACAGCACCCCGCTTCGAATGGCCCGATGGTGGCGAAGAACGTTCGCCTGAAACACGCACCTGCTATGCACTACGCGACCAGATAGCCATTCTGGCCGAAGGAACTGTGGTGCCCTGCTGCCTCGACGCCGATGGGAATATGAATCTTGGGAACGTATTTGAACAGGATTTGGGAGAAATACTCCAATCAGCCCGCGCACAAAAAATCAGAAACGGATTTATCAACCACAAAATCACAGAGGAGTTTTGTAAAAGTTGTGGATTTTTCATTTGAATAAACAATGAATCAGACAGTTGTATATACACTTGTGAGTTACCCGAACATCGGTTGTTTGCCCGAATGTGTAGTGGTCGATACCAACGAAAAGGGCGAATTCTCGGTAAATTTCACTAAAATAACCCAAAGTAATAAATCGAATGTCACACATTTACTCGACGAAACCGACCGTCGGCTACTCGATTATTGTCTGCGACTCGACAAGGAGGTTATTGCAGGAAAAATAAACGACCGCAAAGCAAAAGACTGGAATGATATATCGAAAAAATTCTTCGAAAACAGAAAAATCAAACAGGAAGATATTTTTCTGCGCGATTATTTACTCGATTATATTGAAACCAATCAAAATGGATTTTTCTCAAACATTGCCGCAAAGCCACTTTTCATGCCTCAGGGACGATTTCCGTTTACCTGGATTCCGCTTTTTATCGAGGACGAAATGCCCGAACTGCTTTACTGTTTCGAAAATACACCGGACTGGATTTATTTTTATCCGGACATTCGCTTTAAGCAAAAACCGCTTTCGCTACTCAACGGCATGCTCGTATCACGAAAAACAGCCCGTATTTTATTGAAAAATAAAATCTACGAATTCGACGACGAAGTGGATGGCTCGAAGTTTACTGCATTTTTTAGCAAGGATAAAGTATCGGTATCGCAACTTAATGCCGAAGAATATATTCACAAAGTGATTGTGCCCCTTGCGGCAACAAATCGTGTGGTGGCGCAGGGATTCGAAATACAAACAGTTTCGTTTTTGCAAAATGCAATTCTCAGGGTAAAAGAACTCGAACCTATTCGTCAGGTGACGCTTTTCGACAATGATGTCATCGACAACAGTCAGAAAAGTCTGGTACTGGAACTTATCTTTGAATATCAGGGTTTTCGGTTTTGGGCGGGACAAGCCGGAAAAACCACCTCGGTGGAAATGCACGACGATACTTTCAGCATACTAAAAGTGGAGCGCGACAAAGCGCTGGAGCAACTTTACATTGATGCATTAAAAGAGACCGGAATCAACCTTGACGGAAAAGTCCGCAAGTTCGGCTACAGTGAGGGTGTGGAATGGCTCAACGAACATTACAAACAACTCGAACTTACCGGTGTGGACATAAAATTTGAGAACCGACGTGGCGAACCTCACAAAATTTTTGTGGGTGAACGCAGTGTGTTTATCGAAGTGGAAGAAGGTCGCGACTGGTTCGATATAAAAGGAAAAGTAAAGTTCGGGCAGTACGAAATTCCATTTGTACGCGTGCTGAATTATATCCGCCAGAACAAGCACGAAATGATTCTGCCCAATGGCGAGTATGTTCAAATACCACAAGCCTGGTTCGAGGAATACAAAGCGCTTGTAGAATTTGCCCGCATAGAAGATGGGAAAGCGGTAATTGCCAAATATCACTGCGTGGTGGCCGAAGATCTGAAGCAAAAGCTGAACATAAACTTTTCAATAAAAGAAAATATGCGTCGTTTGCTGAGTTCTGAATTGAATCACAACTTCGACTTGCCTGAAAATTTCAGGGGCGAACTACGTCATTATCAACGTGAAGGCTACAACTGGCTCCGCATGCTCGACGATCTCAGTCTGGGCGGCTGTCTGGCCGACGACATGGGGCTTGGGAAAACCATTCAGACTTTGTGTATGTTGCTATGGCAAAGTCAGCAAAAAATGGGTGTAAACCTGCTGGTAGTTCCTACAAGTCTTATTTACAACTGGGAAGAAGAGGCGCGGAAATTCACGCCGGACCTTAAGATTTATGTGCACTCCGGAAATCTGCGAAGCAAAGACAGTAAAGCTTTCCACAATGCCGACATTGTGCTGACAAGTTATGGCGTATTGCGTCGCGACAAGCAACTACTTTCGTCATTTCCTTTCAATTACATTATTCTCGACGAGGCTCAGGCTATTAAAAACCCACAATCGGACACAGCTCAGGTTTGTCTTGGGCTTCACGGGCGAAGATTCCTGACACTTACCGGAACGCCCATCGAAAATTCGCTTACCGACTTATGGTCGCAGGTGCATTTCTTCAACCGCAATATGCTTGGCAGTTCGTCGCATTTTTTGCGTGCCTGCAAAACCGAAGGCAAACAGGAACTTTACCGCCATCTGTTGAAACCATTTATGTTGCGACGCAACAAGAAAGATGTATTGACCGAACTTCCCGAAAAACAAATCACTGTGCAATGGTGCGACATGACCGATGCGCAGCATAAAATTTACCGCGATTTCCGGAACAATTATCGTGAGAAATTTCTGGGAAGCAAGGATGAAAAAGACAGAGTGAACACCATGATTTTGCTCGAAGGTCTGCTTCGTCTTCGTCAGATTGCCAACCATCCATCGCTGGTGGAAAATGGTTACAACGACGATTCGGGAAAATTCGAAACTGTTTGCGAAATGATGACCGAAGTAATTGAGCAGGGCGACAAGGTTTTGATATTTAGTTCATTTGTAGAACA
>JAGPIU010000185.1 GCA_018054805.1 Paludibacter sp.
TCTACCAGTTGCAGTTGCAACCTTTCAGCCTGCGATTCCCATCCGATATCTGGTAAGAAACCACCAGCGAAAGCGTCGAAAAAGCATCGTGAGGCATTCCTCCTTTTTTGCCTTCAAGCATATCCGACAAACTGTAATGCAAATCAAATTCTGCCCCCAGTGAAAAACGATCGAAAAGTTCGTGTTTGTACCCGATTCCTAAAGGAATTACAGGGGCTATTGCACTTTCAACCATAGGTTTTTCGCGCGGCGTTATCAACCTATCGGTGATATAGCCACTATAGAGAAAACCCAGTCCTCCAAAAAGATACAGAGATTTCACTTTGGGATAATATGCAGTAAAAAGATTATATTCCAATCGACCGGTGAACTCAAAAACGCTCGCACGAAACGAATAATTATCATCTCTGCGATCATATATTCCTGAATGAACAGCCACTTTATAAGCCCAACGTTCGGACACAGATTGATGAAAACCCACTGAAATCATCGAATTTGCCGACATTACCTGATCGAAACGATTACGTGTGAAAAGATAATTCTCAAGAAAAGGGTCACCAATATCTCCCAGAAACAGCGTCGAAGGCCCGGCAGTAATATCTATCGACGATTCGCCAAACGACACTCCGTTCCTCTGTGCAAACACTGCAACAGTAAAAAAGCATATAAATATAGCAGTCAGTAACTTACGCATAGGATCAACATATTACCACCAGTTACAATTACAGTTTCCGGCATTGGGGACACCGCCATAAACCTTGTAAGTAAAGGTGAAATTTAAATTCGACAATACATCATTACTCCGCGAATTAGCTGTTGACATACCATCGAGAAAATCAGTAAAAGTGTAACGCCAGCCAAATTCGGCACCAAGAGCAAACCGTTGAGAAAATTGGTACTGATAACCAATCCCAAAGGGCATTACAGGTGTAAGTCCACCTGTTTCAATTATATCGGTTGGACGGGAACCACCATCCCTGATAAGATTTGGACGATAGCTCAGCACACCCGCACCTGCAAATACATATAAAAGACTCGGTGTATGAACTTTAGAATACGGTCCACCGTACAAAGTATATTCACTTTGTATCGAAAGTTCGGTAATATCAGAAGTAAACGAATAACCACGTGTGGGATTAGAAGTACCTTCGTCGGTTCCGGCAAACTGACCATAAGCAAGTGTGGCTTTAAGCCCGAAATTGTTGGGGAAAAGTTGCCTAAATCCAATGGAATACAGGAAACGGGTTTTAGCCATATCCCAATCAGTATTTCCTAAGAATAACTGATCCTGAACCTGGCCACCCACATCACCAAACAGATATGCCGGACCGACACCCGACAGCATAATAGAAAACACGCCGGGTAAATCGTGACCAAAACGTCCGTTCGAACGCTTCTGGGCAGAAACAAAATGGGTTATACTTAATAGAAAAATAAGATATATTGATATTTTTCTCATCTAATTTCAGAAAATAATTGACAAAGATACATTTTAGAGATCAATAAATCAAACGGAAAATCTACATTAATAGTATTATCGGGAAAAATTAATACCTGAAACTACTTCCTCCCACAAACTCGCGCAACAGCGATGTAGGTGGAATTTCGCGCTCGGGAATCGATACAAAATAATTCAGAAACTTAATAAGCCTGTGTGTTTCGGTATATTCATCGCAGTATTTAGGTACTTCGGCAAGTATGGGCTCAGCATGCTTCTTCAACACTGCAAGTTCGAACAACAATGCTGAATTAAACATCACATCGGCATTTTCCTGAAAAGGGAAAATCCATTTTTCCTCACCCCTGCGTACACTTGGCCAACGCGCAATTGTTTCGCGGGCCGAATAATTTCTGAATCGGTAATCGCGGATAATACGTCGCAGCAAGCGCGTATCGGTCGTTGGAATCCAATTGTGATTATCTATTGAAATGGTAGTAAGTGCCGATACATAAATTTTAAATGTAAAATCCTGCGGAATTTCGGGAATCAACTGAGGATTTAGTGCGTGAATTCCCTCCATCAACAAAATACTATCGGCTTCCAGTTTGAGTTTTTCACCTTTAAAGTAGCGTTTTCCATCTTCAAAATTAAAAAATGGAATTTCAATTTCCTCTCCTGCAAGCAATTGTTTCAAATGCTGGTTAAACAAATCAAGGTCAAGCGCATGCAAATGCTCAAAATCCCATTCGCCATTTTCATCGAGTGGTGTATCTTCGCGGTTTACGAAATAGTTATCGAGCGATAATGCCACAGGCTTAAGCCCGCTCACCATAAGCTGAATCGACAAACGCTTACTGAAAGTTGTTTTACCAGAGGACGATGGCCCGGAAATAAGTACAAACTTTACCTTATCGGTTCTCTGCGAAATCATATCCGCAATCGAAGCCACTTTTTTCTCGTGCAAAGCTTCCGACACTTTAATCAGATTGAATGACTGATTGTTTTTGCAGGCCACATTAAATTCGCCCACATTGTTCAGGTTCATGATTTTATTCCAGCCCACATATTCCTTAAAAATATCGAACATTTTAGGCAGATAAACCATTTCATCGAGTTCCACAGGATTATCGCGGTTAGGTACGCGCAGCAGCATTCCGTCGTAATAAGGCACCAGATCGAAAAGATTCAGATATCCGGTTGATGGTAAAAGTACTCCGTTGAAATAATCGTAATATTCACCCATCCTGAAATAGCGACAATAAGGAGTACCAAAGGTTTCGAACAACGAAATTTTATCCTTCTGGTTCATTTGCTTAGCAAATAGCTCCTTCACTACTTTGGTTTGCTTTTCCTCACACACAATCACCTCATTGCGCACAATTATATCTTTTACCTTTTCCTTAATGTTATTTATAATTTCAGAAGTCAGTGCATTGCCAAAAGAATCAATTGTACAATAATATCCTTTAGAAATCGGGTGTTCAATACGCAATGCTGCATTAGGATACAATTCTGAAATTGCCTTTCCGAGTACCATACTCAGCGAGCGAACGTATACACGCATACCCGAAGGGGAACTAACATCAATAAACTCCACATCTTTAGGCTTGTATACCAGAAAGTTAAGATCTTCAACCTTGTAATTCACCCTGGCCGCTACTACCTGATATTTTAGCTTTATACCTAAATCATTATATATTTCGATGAGTGAAGTTCCGAAAGAATATTGGTGATACGAACCGGTATTTTTACAGTAAATCGTTACTTTTTTTTCCATAAAATGCAAATACAGCGATGAATAATTTTAAATCCGACGTAAAATTACGTATTTTTTTTAGATGTATTTATTTGAGTGTCTCTGATTTTTGAATTACTTTTGCAACAAACTTTTCAA
>JAGPIU010000186.1 GCA_018054805.1 Paludibacter sp.
CAAGTTCAAGTTTGTCGGCTGTGACGCTCAGCGCAGGTTTACTCAATCCTGTTTTCAGTCCCGAAGTTACAACCTATGATGTTTTGTCGCCTGTTGATGTAAATCAGATCACAATTAGTGCCAAAGCAACTTCGCTTGCAACCATTGTCGACAACAACGATGCATTGCTCGAAACATCACCCGGAAGCGTGGTGATTAGCGGAGTATCGGGAGATGGTAGCAGCACTACTCCTTATACATTCAATTACAAAGCGCTTGGATTTGACTGGGATGCACGTGGCGAAACAACTGCTTCACGCTCGGTGCCAAGTCAGTGGGGTTGGAAATGTCCGAATGCAAGCTGGGTTGGAGCTAACTCAACAGCTGCCGGAACAGTACGCTATATCGACAATCCTGCCGGATACTATTTTATTGGCGACACACTGAATACAGGTACTCCAACTGATACAGTAAAATACAAAGGAAGAATTATGTATATCCGTTGGGATGGAAATGTAACTACAACAGGTGTTTACAGCTATCCTGTAATGCTTCAGGAAGGTAAAAACTATACATTCAAAGCTAAATACGCATGGAATTCAGTAGTGCCAAGTGGCGTAACCACTACAAAACTTACCATTGGATTTAATTCACTGGCCGATAATTCGGGTACTATTGTATCGTCGAATGAATATTCGGTGGAAAGCACCAAGCTGCAAGAGCTGTTCAATGCCGAATTTGCATTCTCGGTACCTGCTACAGGCATTTACTACCTGACCATAGCCAGCGATGCCACTATTCTGGCCGCTGTAGCCGATCTCGAAATTGTTGGACTCGAAACATCTGTGGACAAAAACGTGGCTGACAAATTTACTGTGGTTTCGAAAGCTCAGGAATTGCTTGTAAGCGGTGTGGAAGCCGGAAATAAAATAAGTGTATACAATGTAAATGGTCAGCTAATGGCCGAAAAAGTTGCTGCTAACCACCAAACAAGCTTTATTGTGGGTAGAGGAGTTTACTTTGTACGTGTAAATCAAACTGTAGTGAAAGTAATCAGATAAAGAAGATTTCAATACCAAACTATTCATTAAAAGCACATAAAGCGGTCAGATAATCGGATGTTCTACTTTTTTGATTGAAATTTGACCGCTGCTTTTTCTTTGGCTTTGTATTTTTGCAAGTGTATTGTAAAAGTTGTTTGCTAAAGATTGTATAATAGTTTTGTAAAAAGGTAACTTGGTTTTAGATTTAGTTTTTTAAGGAAAAATGAAGGGCTATCCGTTTGGATAGCCCTTTTGTTATTCAGATATTTTGCGGGAATCGTTCTTTACTTTTTCTTTGTTCTTGCTGATATAATCTTTCCAGCCCGAGAAGGATTTTTCGGAGCTTGGGTTTCCCATTTGCAGAAAGTGACAATAAGCTGCTGCCAGTCCGTCAGTAGCATCGAGTTGAGGAAGCATATGCTCCTGCGGGATTTTCAGAAATCGTCGCAACATATCTGCCACTTGCTCCTTCGAAGCGCTTCCGCTGCCTGTTATGGCCATTTTAATCTTTAACGGAGCATATTCGGTTATAGGAATGTCGCGATACAAGGCAGCCGACATTGCTACTCCCTGTGCGCGCCCGAGTTTGAGCATCGATTGTACATTTTTTCCAAAAAATGGAGCTTCAATAGCCAGACAATCGGGATGAAACTCGTCGATCAGCGAAAGTGTCCGTGCAAAAATCCTTTGCAGTTTCAGGTAATGATCTTTATATTTTTTCAAATCGAGCACACCCATAGCCAGCAATTCAGTACGGTTTCCTGTTACTTTCAGAATTCCATAACCCATTACCGTTGTTCCCGGGTCGATGCCCAATATGATCTGTTCGGCTGTCATAAATCCATAATTTCGAGCACAGTAGCAAAAAATATCACTTCTTCGCCAAATTTGCTTCTGAAATTCGACTGAAATTCAGCGGCATACTTCAAATGCCATTGTTCCAGTTCGTCAAGTCCTGCTACATGATACTGTACCGAGAATGACTCACCTTCCTGCTCTTCATTGGCATAAACTTTAGCAATTTGAGGTTTGTCGAAATAGCCACTTTGGAGCATGTAGGGAATATTTTCTTCGCGAATCCATTTTATCCATTTGCCATAAACTTTGTCGGATACCAGATATGTTGTGTTGAAAATTAGCATAAATATGTTGTTTTCAGCGTCTTTGGTTTCGACGCTATTTGTTTGAAATATTCAGTTACGAAATAAAATCTTTACTCCATAAATAATTTCGTTACAGGAGTGAAAAATTTCATACAAATGTACGTATAATTTCGAAAACTTCCTTATCTTTGCACCGCAATTTAAAATCATGTTTTGGGGGTTTAGCTCATCTGGCTAGAGCGCAACACTGGCAGTGTTGAGGTGACCGGTTCGAGTCCGGTAATCTCCACCAACAAAAAGAGAATCAGAAACTTATCTGATTCTCTTTTTTTGTTTTTGGAGAATAATGTCTACTGTCGGACAAACTCATTCATATTTGCGCTGATTTGCAGCAATGAAATCTCGCAGAGTTTTGTATTGTATTCGGCCTGCACAAGTCTCTCTTCGGCTTCGAGTAAACTGTTTTGTGCTTCGCGAAGCTCTATACCCGATAAATCGCCGAGTTTGTAGCGATCGATAGCAATGTCGTAATTTTCTTTGGCATTGAACAGATTTTCTCTTTCGAGCGCCGTGAGTTCCATATTGTTGCGGTATGCCATCCATAAATTGGCAAAATCGCTTTTCAGGCTCAGTTGCAATTCATCCATTGCAAGTTGCTTGTTTTCGGTCTGAATACGGGAGTTGCGTTGCTCACGCACTCTGTTCATGCCATCGAAAATATTAAAACCAAGGGTTACTCCAAAGTTTGGCCCCAGATTGTCCTGACGTGTGTAAGTGGCAATTTCGTAATTGTTTTGGGTATAATTATATCCTGCATTCAAGCGTACATAAGGATAATTTTTGCTTTGCGAAGCCTTCAGATCGAGCAGACTGAGCGTTTTCTCTTTTTCGGCCAGTTGCAGAAATACATTCGACGAAACAGTACTTGCCCATAACTCATCTTTCGAAAGCAGCGCGTTGAACACAATTGTACTGTCGGCTACTATCACTTTTTTATCCACTTCAGGCACCGCCATTAAAGTATTTAGCTTTACAGATGAACTAAAAACCACTTCCTGCTGCCGAATAAGCCGCGAACTGTCGGCATTGAAGTCGACACGCGCCTGTTGCAGGTCCAGTCGCGACATAGAGCCAATGTTGTAACGTGCCTCCACTATGCGAAGTCTTTCTTTCGAGAGCCGCACAGCCGATTTCAGATTGTTGAGTC
>JAGPIU010000187.1 GCA_018054805.1 Paludibacter sp.
ATTCCTTTGTGCAAGTCGACCAGTTCTTTCACAAGGTTCAGACCTATTCCTGTTCCCCTCTTATTTCCAAGGCTTTGAATTTCGTTTTCCGAAGTAAATCTTTCGAACAGGAACGAACGTTTCTCACGTGGAATACCCACGCCCTGATCAATTACTTTCACCTTAATATCTCCTTTATCAGATGCGGGTTCTATTAGGACTTCAATTTTTTTACCAGCAGGAGTAAATTTAAATGCATTCGAAAGTAAATTATAAATAATCATGTCGGTTTTGTCTCTGTCGATCCACAAAATCACATCACCTGCATTATTATTTATTCTGAAATCAATATTTTTATCGATGGCCTCTTTGCTGAAGTTCGAACATATTTCTTTTACAAGTTTATCGAATCGGGTGGGCTGAATTTTCAACCGCATTTTTTTATTCTGAATCTTTCTGAAGTCGAGAATCTGATTGATCAACCGTAGCATCCTGTAGGCATTACTCTGAACAATATGCAATTGATCTTTAGCATTTTCACTTAGTTTCTCGTTATTCAACACATTTTCTACCGGACCTGATATAAGTGTCAGCGGAGTTCGCAATTCGTGCGATATATTGGTGAAAAATCTCAATTTAATATCGGTAACCTTCTGTTCGATAACTACTTCATTTTTGAGCTTTGCAAACATTGTAGTGAGATAATACACCAGATACATTAACAACACAAAGCAAATAAAATACAGAATATACGCAAATGGAGTTTCCCAAAACGAAGGAAGAATTTTAATTTTAATCACTTTTACATTATCAGTCCAAACTCCTTCGCTGTTTGTGGAGCGGACTTTAAAGTAATATGTTCCTTTAGGCAAATTGGTATAGGTGGCTTTTCGCTGACTCTGAACATAGTTCCAGTCTGATTCGAAATTTTCGAGCATAAAAGCATAATGGATTTTTTCGGGATTCGAAAAATCGAGCGCTACATATTCGATACTAAAAACCGACTGTTTGTGGGTAAGTTCGATCACTTCGGACGAGCCTATACTTTGTTTCAGCGGCGAGCCTTTTGCTCCGATTTCTACATTGTTATTGAACAATTGAAATTTGGTGAACTCAATGGCCGGAACTTCTTTACTTTGCTTTATATTGCTTGGTTTGAAATAGTAATATCCTTTGTTACTGCCAAATAGCATTTCGCCCGATTTTGTATAAAGGCTGGCCGCTTCGGAAAAATGAGCATTTTCAATACCATCGAACATATCATAGTTTTGAAAAAAATGTGATTTCCGGTCGAACCTCGAAATACTATTTTCCGAACTCAACCATAAATTTCCACTATTATCTTCCTGAATACTAAGCACAATATCGTTCGACATTCCGTTTCGGATAGAATAGTTCTCGAAAGTAGCAGGCGTTGAAGCTGTGGATTTCGTCAATAGTTTATTCAATCCACCACCAAAAGTTCCGATCCATAGCTGATTTTCCTTGTCCAAATGAAAATAGTGTACATCGTTATTGCTCAGACTATTGCTTATATCTGGAAGTTTTTCGATATAATACTCCTTCATTTTAGGAGTTAAAAAGTTATCTATCTGAAGCATTCCATTGGTGGTTGCAATCCAAAGCGTATTTGTTTTATCCATCAATAAATGTCTTATCTTCATACATTTATTAATAGGGTAATTGGTGAGTTGATTTCTGTAATTGATAAAGCTTATTTTTCCATTCGTTTCCGAAACCACATTCAAACCGCCGCCAAAAGTTCCAATCAGTATTCGTTTGGATGCATCTTCAATAATACTGTACACATTATCATTGGACAGACTATTGTTATTCAACGGATCGTTCTGAAACCTTTGTAATTCATAATCAGGCTTTGAGGTACTATTGCCCCGTGGAATTAATTTAATGACTCCCATGCCTTTGGTGCCAATCCAGATATTTTTTTTGCTATCCTCAAGAAAACAATAGGCCAAATCGGTGAGTTTATCACCTGCACTTAGAGATCCATTGTTCGACAATCGCCCCAAATCATTGAATTTATAATCGAAAAAACGAATGCTTCCATCTTTTGTCGAGATAAGAATATTTCCATTCGACAATTGATAAAAAGCCCGTATTTCGTTAGAAGTAAGCGTATTTATGGTTGGATTTGGTTTTCCTAACCTAAACTGCGGCGAAAAGAAACTTATTTTTTCAAGACCTTTATTGTAAGTACACATCCAAAGCGTCCCTTTTTTGTCGGTAAAAACAGAATGGATTACATTCGAAAAGCGGCATTGAGCTGATCCCGGTTCGTTGTAGAAGTATTCAAGTTCATCTCTGCTTCGGTTATATCGCGAAAATCCGCCACCCTGAGGATTGATCCAGAGCCGTTTGTTAACATCCTCAAAAACTATAAAATTGGGCAATACTGAAATACGACTAACAGCATCAGTTTTTAACTGGAAATATTTGAGGGAATTGTCACTTAATCTGAATCTGAACACACCCGTTTGCTCGGCCTCGAGCCACGCAATGCCATAGGAATCGACTTTGATCGAAATAAATTTATTTGTTTTTATTGATGATGTATTCGACTTATCGAAATTCACCAGGGTTTTGTTTATCAACGAGTAAACATAGAATCCTGAACTGTTTGTAGTAAAAATCAAATGATCTTTACCTACAGCATCAATATCTGTGACCTTGGTAGGCTGCTTGAGCTTAATGATCTCGAAATTATTTTTTAGTGTCGAAAAATGCCATACAAAACCATTTTTATCGCCAAACCAAATATCATTTTTCGAATTGTAAAAAGAAAAAAACGCGTTTGAATTGGCGTTTGAATTAGGCTGATAAGTTTTTATTTGATTCGAAACAGGATTAATGGCATACAAACCATTGTTCGTTCCTAACCAAATGTTTTTTTGTCCGTCCTCATGAATAAAATTAACACAATTATTAGCTATCTGAAATTCAGAGAAAGTAGAGTATTCGTACAACTTAACTTCTTCGTTTTCAGGGTTTGTAACAATGCGTATTGCTCCTATATCGTTGGTGGCAATCCACAATTCGCCATTCGAAGTTTCGATAAAACGATTGCTACGCTCAACACTGTACACAAATCTGCTTGTAGAATAGGGCAAACTGTAAAACTGTTCAGTTTTAGGGTTAAAACGGTGTATTTTACCATCGTAAGTCTGAAACCAAATGTATCCGAATTTATCCTCGTGAATATAGTCAATGCGGTTGTTGGCAATGTTACTGTGGTCGCCCGGATGCGATTTGTACACGGTAAACTCGTAACC
>JAGPIU010000188.1 GCA_018054805.1 Paludibacter sp.
TTCCTGATTTCTCAACAAGTAGCATCGCTTTTCGAAACAGTAGCAGGGCTTCTTTTTTATTTCCACCAAAGAGTTTTGGTGTGTGGTACAGCGAATTTGCATTATCCACAATTCCCTGAATGTTCTGAGGATCAATTTCGAGGGCCATTTTTACATGTCGGTTGCTCTCTGAGCCTAGTGCTATGGCTTTAAATTTACTAAGCCCGATCCGGAATCCGATAAATGAACCTTTGAAGGCGTGCGCTGTAGCATTTTTAGGCGACGATTTAAGTACTTCATTAATGTGTTTGTCGCCTCGCTCAAGATATTTTGCAGCAGTTTCGTATTTTTTTGTCCCAATCAGAAATGCTGTGTAGCCATAGTAATAGCTAATGAGTTCGAGCTTTGCGTCGGTAGTTTGTGGGTTTTGTTTTTCGATGGCGGCTATCACCGAACCCCATTTTGTCATGTTGCCATTGATGTAAGCATTGTAAATAATTGGCTTATAATCGCTTTGCGCATTGGCTAATTGGCAGACAATAAGTAGTGATGTAAAAATGCTGATCAATATGCGGATGTTTTGTTTCATGGATTCTGTTTGGTTTTTTGAATTGCAAAGGTACAAACAAAAAAATAAACATGTTGGTTTGAAAATTTGAGAAATATTGTTTTCTCAAATTCTGTTTTTGTTCAAATCAATTCTTTTCTATATCTTTGTCCCCCGAAAGGAATTCGGCTCGCTTCCAGGGCTGTTTTTCTTTCTTTTTTTTGAAGTAAACTTTCGGTAACGAACTATTTCTGTTATCGGGCGTTTATAGATTTACATTCATACAAATGCAGTCAATCGGTTTCTTCGATAGCTGCGTTAATTTAATGGGGTGCCTAAATATTTCGGGCTGAGATCATACCCTTTGAACCTGCGCGGGTAATTCCGGGAAGGGAAAAAGACTAATCATCCGTATTTTTTTGGCTCTCAAAACAAAATTTATTAATTCATCTGCGTCATATTATGGCGCTTAATCAATTTGTTATGAGACAGATTTTTATTGTAGCCTTTGTGCTTGTGTCAACATTACTGTCGTTTTCGCAACGGACAGTGAAAGGTAAAGTGACTGACGAAAGCGGTGCGCCGCTTCAGGGAGCCACAGTGTTTGTAAAATCCGAATCGAAAGGTGAAACCACCGATCGGAATGGAAAGTTTGTGATAGCTGGACTCTCGCGTGCAGCCTATCAAATTGAAGTGTCGTATGTGGGATATGTAACTGAAACCCTCGATGCGCGAACAAATGTCGATTTGAATATCGTGCTGAAACGTGCTGAGTATGAAATTAGTGAAATTACGGTCACTTCTGTGCGTGCCAACAATCGTTCGGCTGTAGCATACACTAATGTAAGTAAAGAGGATATTGAGCAACGCAATATGGGGCAGGATATTCCTTATTTGCTGGCACTTACGCCCGGGTTTGTGGCAACTTCGGATGCCGGAACGGGAATTGGTTACACCGGATTTCGTATTCGCGGAACCGATGCTAACCGCACGAATATTACTGTAAACGGTGTGCCGCTAAACGATGCTGAATCGCACGGAACGTTCTTTGTAAATATGCCCGATTTTGCTTCATCGCTTTCGTCGATGCAGGTTCAGCGCGGCGTGGGTACTTCCACCAATGGTGCAGCAGCTTTCGGAGCCAGTATTAATATGCAAACCGAGGGGCTGAATGTAAAGCCTTATGCTGAAATCAGTAGTACTTATGGCTCTTTTAATACCAATAAAAATACCCTGAAAGCCGGTACCGGATTACTTCAGAATAAATTTGCTTTCGATGCCCGTTTGTCGAACGTTACATCCGATGGGTATATCGATCGAGCGTGGGTGGATATGAAATCCTATTATTTTTCGGCCGGTTATTATGGCGAAAAGTCAACCGTGAAATTCCTGACTTTTGGTGGTAATGAGAAAACCTATCAGGCCTGGAATGGTGTGGATTCGGAGATAATGAAAACGAATCGCACATATAATGAATTGGGTGAATATCAGGATAATGCCGGTAATACGCAATATTACGATAACCAAACGGATAATTATGCACAAACGCATTATCAGTTGCATTGGTTGCAAACGCTTAACCGTCATCTGAATTTTAATGCAACAGCGCATCTTACGCGTGGACTTGGTTATTACGAAGATTATAAAACCGGACGAAAATATAAGGAATACGGTTTGATTCCTGATACTGTAGCGGGTGTGGCATTGAAGAAGACAGATTTGGTTCGACAGAAATGGCTTGATAATTATTTCTATGGAATTACATATGGGCTGAATTATGATATCGATCGCATGAACCTTTCGGTGGGAGGTGCTGTAAATCGCTATGATGGGGATCATTACGGAAAAGTAAAATGGGTGCGCAATGCCAATCAGCTGGATATGAGTAAAGAGTGGTACAGAAATAATGGTGTAAAAGACGATGCCAATGTGTATGCAAAACTCAATATGGAGACTTTTGAGAAACTGTTTGCTTCGGTCGATTTGCAATATCGCTATATCCATTACCAAATGGCGGGTACCGACGATAAGTATGATGAGGACAATAACGTAATGCGTGATATTACGAACATGTATGAATATCACTTCTTTAATCCGAAATTCGGCTTGACTTACATGCCCGACAAAAATAATTCGGTGTATGCTTCATATTCTGTGTCGAACCGTGAGCCTAACCGGAATAATTACACCGAACGTGCCAAAAACGAAGCTGAACCACGTCCTGAAAGATTGTTCGATGTAGAAGCGGGCTATCGTTATCAGTCATCTAAAGTGGCTGTTGGTGCAAATCTGTTTTTTATGGATTATAAAGATCAGCTTATCCTGACAGGAAAAATTAGTGAAATTGGTGAGTTGCTTACGACTAATATTTCCGACAGCTACAGAGCCGGTTTGGAGTTGACAGTAGGTGTAAAGCCTGTCAGTTGGTTGAAATGGGACGGGAATTTAACGTTGAGTCAGAATAAAATTCTGAATTTTATTGAGCAGGATGTGGATATGTACGATGCCGACTGGAACTGGATTGGCTCAAAAAACGATACGCTCGGCACAACGGATATTGCGTATTCGCCCAATGTGGTGGCTAATAGCGCCTTTGTGTTCAATTTCGATCGTTTCGAAATAGGTTTGTTCTCGTCGTTTGTGGGGAAACAGTTTTTTGATAATACTTCGAGCGACGACAGAGCTATTGATGCTTATTTTGTGAACAATCTGAGT
>JAGPIU010000189.1 GCA_018054805.1 Paludibacter sp.
CGCCATAGCCCGAAAGTGTATTGATATGACCGGCATCGCCAATATTGACGAATTCGCTTCCCCAACTTCGGGCATAAAACGAGGCTTTGTCTATTGAAATCCAGGGGTCGTTGGAACTGGCAACCAGTGTGGTGCGAAATGGGAATTTTACTTTCGGGTCTCCTTTAATGAGTTTGTGGTTGATTTTTTGATTTACAATTCGGGCATCGGGAGGTGCTACAAGTAAAGCTGCCTTTACACGACGATTGTACTTTTTTACCCATTCGGCCACAGTGAGGCAGCCCAGACTATGCGCCACGAGTATCACTGTGTCGGGGTTGTAGCCTGCAATTGCTTTATCAATATTGGCTGCCCATTCCGAAATGTCGGGGTTGTTCCAGTCGCGCTGTTCGATGCGATGGAAGTTGGGTTCTTTGGTTTCTATCCAGGTTTGCCAGTGGTCGTGGCCTGAACCCTGATATCCGGGTATGATAAAATAGTGCGTCATAGATTGTACATTTTATTCCTTACAAAATTCAGCATTTTGCAAGGTTTGTACAATCGCACTTATATGGTAAAATCTATACCGTGAATGTGGTATGAAAATTAAAAACGAATGCTGCCGGAAGCTTCTTCAATCCGGACTTTCATGTTTTTGATTTTTTGGTTTTCGATATTTTTGAGTAACGATTTTAGCTTGTTGACTTTTACAGCCACGTATGAAAAATAATCTTTCACTTCCACTAAACCTAAATCTTCACGTTCTAAAAGTCCTTTTTTAAATAAAAAACCAACTACGTCCATTTTACTTAAATTGTCTTTTTTGCCCTTGCCAATATAAATTGTAGTCCACTCCGACACAGGAGGTGCGGGTAGCTGTTTGGGTAATTGAAAAGGAGCTGGCGCAGGTGTAATATAGTCGGGCAGGTTGGTGTTGGCTGTGAGCAGGGAATAAGCCGAACCTTCAGCTTCCATGCGGGCTGTTCGTCCGTTACGATGAATATATTCATCCAGGCGCACCGGAATGTCGAAATGTATGACGTTTTTAATTTCAGGAATATCCAAACCACGCGATGCTAAATCAGTTGAAATAAACACACAGCAACTTCCGTTTCGAAATTTCGAAAGCGCTTTTTCGCGATCGGACTGTTCGAGTTTGCCGTGGAAGAATTCATTAGCCATTTTCCGGCCGGTGAGATATGCGCTGAGTTTTTCCACTTCGTCGCGTTGGTTACAGAAAACCAGACTCGAATCGGTTCCCAAATAGCAAAGCAGACGAAATGCAAGGTCGTACTTGTCGTTGTCTTTAGCCGTAAGGACATAGGTTTTCAGCCGTGCTGCGGTGTTGTTGCTCAGTGAAAAGTTGAGTTTTGCAGGATTTCGAACACCTGTGAAAGCCGGAATGCCAACAGACTCAGTGGCGGATGTCAATATGCGTTTTTGAATTTGTGGAATGCGGCTGATAATGGCTTCCATTGGCTCGGTAAAACCCATTTCGAGCGACTTGTCGAATTCGTCGAGCACAAGTGTTCTGATTGATTCAGTGGCGAAATTTTCCCTTTCGACATGATCCTGCAAACGACCGGGTGTGCCAATAAGCAAAGCGGGTGCTTTGGCTAATTCATGCTTTTCGCTGTTCGACGGACGACCACCATAACAGCTTAAAACCCTGAATCCTGTGCCCATGCTTCGCCAAACCTGCTCAATTTGCTGAACGAGTTCGCGCGTGGGAGCAATGATCAGAGCCTGTACACCGGTGATTTCAGGTTTCATATTTGCGTACAAAGGCAATAGGAATGCGAGCGTTTTTCCCGATCCGGTGGGAGAAAGTAATAAGATGTCATTCTGGTTTGCGTAAGCAGCAAGCGTAGTTTGTTGCATTTCGTTGAGCAACTCAATTCCCATGTTCTTCAACACAGCATCTATCAGTGTAGTCTTGTCATTCATGCTGTAAAGATACTGCTTTAATTTTTAAGAGCGCACAGTCTGCATTTTCAGAAAAGTAAAATTAAGTCATAAATATGAAACCACATGTCGTTTCAAAGATATTCGATCTGTAAACTTTATTACTTCGTCCTGAATAATCCGCTGCGCTTTTTTTAGTTTTTGCTGACGTACTTCCAGATTTTGATTCACACGCAATTTCATATCTTCGAGATTATAAAGCGTTACATTTGGCATTTCACCCACACGTGCATCCACATCACGCGGGAAAGCCAGATCGAGAATCAGAATTTTTTGCTCTGGCGAAATATGCTCCGGACGCACAATGGTATGCGGTGCCGAAGTGGCTGTAATCAGCACATCGGTGTATTCCATAAACGATTTCATTTCATCGAAACGGAATGCTTTACAATCATATTTTGCGGCCATATCCTGCGCTTTTTCGAAATAGCGGTTACCCAGAAAAATTGACATTGCGCCTTTGGCCTGAAGAAATTTGATAATATCTTCGTTCAGTTTGTTGATGCCGAGCATGGTAATCAGGGCATTTTTCAGAGGAATTTGTTCCTGAATAAGGCATTCGATCACAGCCTGACTGTGCGAAATGGCGCCCTGCGAAATGGCAGATTCGGTGCGCACGCGCTTGCCAACGCTCAGGGCCGTTTGAAATAATTTATGTAGCGAACCCGATAGTTTATATTTGCCTGCCGCCAACTGATAGCAATTTTTCACCTGCCCCTGAATGGCACATTCACCAATCAGCGAAGAGTCCAGACCCGAAACCACACTGAAAAGATGCTGCGCAATTTGCTCAGGCACTATTCCTTCGCCCCAATAAATCTCAATGCGGTCGCAGGTTTGCAACAATACATGAGGCGTATTGTGTGGAAGTTGCAGCTCTTTGAAGTATTTCTCGCGTTCGGCCAGTGAGCTATCACGCTGGCTTATTGATTTGTATTGTACCATTTTTTACTAATTCCGTGATTTGATTGCGTATGTAAACAGCCTGAAAGGCATCGCGGGCATTGGTGCCAACCGAAATTGTCACGTTATCTTCTTTGTGAATGGCCGGTGACACAAAATCGCACAAAAGCGGCGCGTCGCATACGCTGGTGAGGATGCCCAATTCTTCGGCATCGGCTTTAATCTGAGCATTTAGCTCGTGATTTCCGGTAACCACATATACCAGGAAATATCCTTCCAAATCGCCTTTTTCGTATTCTTTTTGGATAAAGCTAAAAGGCAGTTGCTTTATTTCGTC
>JAGPIU010000016.1:0-8872 GCA_018054805.1 Paludibacter sp.
CGCATTAAGATAGCCGTACTGTGTGATTTGTTTTGCGACTGTAAATATATTTCTAAAAATCCGAAACTCAAACGAAATAAAATATTTTTCAGTAACATGCAAAATAGTTGCTCAAATGTTTGATTTTACCAAATAAATAAATTAAAATTGCATTGTAATCGAAATGAAAGCAAAAGTTCGTTGATACCTTGTAAATCAGATTATAATTAATAATTTGAAGCCAAAATAAAATGTATTAGCTGACAAAATGATATATTTTAGGCGTATTGTTAGTTGTAAGTCTGATTTTTGCTTACAATTTGATACTGTAATTATCTGAGACTTTACTTAAAAACATAATACATATGAATATCGACAATTTAATGCATTCGCTGGAAGCCAGGCATCCGGGCGAGCAAGAGTATCTGCAGGCTGTGAAGGAGGTATTGATGACCATCGAAGAGGTTTACAATCAGCATCCCGAATTCGAAAAAGCCAAAATTGCTGAGAGATTGGTAGAGCCCGACCGCATTTTTACATTTAAAGTGCCCTGGGTGGACGATCGTGGCGATGTGCAGGTGAATCTGGGCTATCGTGTGCAGTTCAACAATGCTATTGGACCATACAAAGGCGGTTTGCGTTTCCATTCCTCTGTAAATCTCTCCATTCTTAAGTTTTTAGGTTTCGAACAAATATTCAAAAATGCCCTTACCACATTGCCAATGGGTGGTGGAAAAGGTGGTTCCGACTTTAATCCACGCGGAAAATCGGATGCCGAAGTGATGCGTTTTTGTCAGGCATTTATGCTCGAATTGTGGCGGCATATTGGTCCTGAAACCGATGTGCCTGCAGGCGATATTGGTGTTGGTGCACGCGAAGTGGGTTATATGTACGGCATGTATCGCAAACTTGCCCGTGAAAATACGGGTGTCTTTACCGGGAAAAATCTCGAATTCGGCGGTTCGCTTATTCGCCCAGAAGCTACAGGTTTTGGCGGATTGTATTTTGTAAATCAAATGCTCGAAACTGCAGGCCTGAGCATTAAAGGAAAAACTGTGGCCATTTCCGGTTTTGGAAATGTGGCGTGGGGAGCAGCCCTCAAAGCAACCGAACTGGGTGCGAAGGTTGTCACCATTTCAGGTCCTGATGGTTATATTTACGACGAAAATGGAATCGATGGCGAAAAAATTGATTATATGCTCGAACTGCGTGCTACCTGTAACGATATTGTGGAGCCTTATGCCGAACAATTCGGAGCTGTTTTTGTGCCCGGTCGTCGTCCGTGGGAAGTAAAAGTGGATATTGCATTGCCCTGCGCTACTCAAAATGAGCTAAACGAAGAGGATGCGCGTATTTTGATTGCCAACGGAGTAATTTGTGTGGGAGAAATTTCGAATATGGGTTGTACGCCCGAAGCTATTGATTTGCTTTTGCATCACAAGGTGATGTACGGTCCGGGAAAAGCCGTTAATGCTGGTGGTGTGGCTACTTCGGGACTCGAAATGACACAAAATGCGATGCATATTTCGTGGACAGCAGCCGAGGTAGATGCCAAGCTTCAGCAAATCATGTCGCAAATTCACGATCAGTGCGTTCGCCATGGTCGCGAAACCGATGGTTATATCAACTATATGAAAGGCGCAAATATTGCCGGATTCCTGAAAGTGGCCAAAGCTATGCTGGCTCAGGGAATTGTTTAAATAAGAATAAGTTTTATTGTTGCAAAAAAGGAGATTGTCCATCGGATAATCTCCTTTTTTGTACTAAATATTATCGATTCTGTTTTCGTTTTCTACTTTATAGGCTCAAAAATCTTCCAGGCAGCAGTGAAGCTGAGCGAAGGAGTTGCCATTTTATCAAATAAACGCGAGTCGAAAGTGGTTTCGAACTTATTGGCAAAATAATTGTAACGAACGCCCATACTGAAGCGAGCATAATCGAACATGGCAGCTGCTGTAATGCCTGTGCGGAACGAATGCATGGTTTCTGATTCCGACGACAAGCCGTAATTGCCCCAGGTGTGATAATATGTAATTTTCGATCCTGAACCCATATCGAAACTGAATTGAGGTCCGGCTACCACACTTATTTTAAACTTGTTTTTATTCAGAAAATTGTAGCCTAAAAGCACAGGAACCTCCAGCGATTTAAATGTGGTTTGCTTTTTCATAATCACCTGTATCAAATTCGGATCAAAAAAACTGAAATAATTCTCTCCGGCTCCGGAACTGTACAAAACCTCGGGCTGAAACAAAAACCTTTTGTAATACACACGTCCAAAAAGTCCTCCGCTGAAACCGTTATATATATTGGCCATTGGTTCGATAAACGATAGTGGTGCGGGTGCTTCCGCAGGTTTGCTATTCATTGTGAAAGACGATGAATAACCGGTAGTCAGCCCATACTCAATGTGCGATAACCAGGGGCGCTTTTCAATTTTTTGTATCCTTTTTTCAGTGATTTGTTGTTTTATTTTTTCACTTGCCGGATTCATCAACACAATTTGTTTGTTGATATTCTCTCTCGAAATACTGTCCATAAATTGTGAAATCTCATTTTCATTCGAGAATACAATTTCAAAACCGTCCGAAACCGCTGTGCTGTAGAGCGACGATCTGAGTTTTCCTGTTCCTACAATAAGGTAATATGCGCTTGAATCTTCAGAAATGTCTGCTACAAGATCGAATTTTAGCATCATATTGTAATCGTAGTACCATTCGCTGGTTTTGAAAAAAGCGTCAGAATTTACAAACATGCGAAGCGATTTATTGATTTTTTTTCGTTTTCCATTTTGCAAATCTTTTTTCCAAGCGATATATTCTTGTTTCGCAAATTTCATTCCTTCATAAAAAATCTGATATTGGTTTTCCTTTATGGCAATTCCGCCTGTTTGCAACTTTTCGCCCACAGGAAGTCCACTGATCCATAATGTGAAGTTTTGATGTGTCAGCGACATAAAAACAGGATTCTCAAATCCGTGATAACTATTGCGGTACGATGTAAAAGCCTCCTGAGCGCTTATGCCGGTTGCACATAAAAGTATAAGTATTATGCTAAGCTGTTTTTTCATTTTGCAGATTGTTTGCGATTTCGGAATACAAATATAATTGTTTACGGTTCAAAAATACAAATTGCTTTTCGAAAACGAAGCAGAATATCTGTTTGTTTTTGTTGTATTTTCATGCGGTTTTGGCTTTTTGTTTTATATTTGTGACCGTTTTGCCCAAAAATAACATACAAACACATCATAAAATTATGGAAGAAGAAAAAATTACAGGATTACCTGAGAATGCTTCACGTGAATTACGCGAAGGCGAAGAGTATAAGCCACTATTGTCGCCTGATAAGAACTATCCCGAAGTAAACTTCCGTTCGGTGACCTGGGGATTGCTTATGGCCGTATTGTTTTCGGCTGCGGCAGCTTACCTTGGACTTAAAATCGGACAGGTTTTCGAAGCGGCCATTCCTATTGCCATTATTGCTGTAGGACTTTCGAGTGCTTCGAAACGTAAAGGTGCTTTGGGCGAAAATGTGATCATTCAGTCTATCGGAGCCAGCTCGGGAGTGGTGGTGGCAGGGGCCATTTTTACTCTTCCTGCATTGTATATTCTTCAGGCTAAATATCCCGAAATTACAGTGAGTTTTATGCAGGTATTTCTAAGTTCGCTTCTTGGAGGTATTCTGGGAATTCTGTTTATGATTCCATTTCGTAAATATTTTGTGTCGGATATGCACGGAAAATACCCATTTCCCGAAGCCACAGCTACCACACAGGTGCTTGTGTCGGGCGAAAAGGGTGGCGATCAGGCTAAACCTTTGATTCTCGCAGGTGCTATTGGTGGTATTTACGACTTTGTGGTAGCTACTTTTGGTTCGTGGGCCGAGACATTTACCACTCGTGTGCTGCCTTTTGGCGAAGCGCTGGCCGACAAGGCAAAAGTGGTTTTTAAACTCAATGTAGGTGCTGCTGTACTTGGTTTGGGATATATTATTGGTTTGAAATATGCCGCCATTATTGTGGCTGGATCTGCATTGGTGTGGTTTGTGATTGTCCCCGTTTTACCACTCTTGGGCGATCAAATGATACAACTTTTGAATCCGGCATTCAGTGGTGCTTTGAACGAGGCTGCTCCTGAACTTATTTTCAGAGAATTTGCACGTCATATTGGTATTGGTGGTATTGCAATGGCGGGTATAATTGGTATTGTGCGTTCGTGGGGAATTATCAAAAGTGCAGTGGGACTTGCAGCGTCTGAGTTTAAGTCCAAAGGAAAAACTGTGGATGCAGCGGTGAAACGAACACAGCGCGATATTTCAATGAAAATTATTGCTATTGGTGTAGTTTTGGCTCTGTTGGCTACTTATGCATTTTTCTATTTCGGTGTGTTTGAGTTCAATTTGTTATACGCCACTGTGGGTATTCTGGTGGTTGCTGTTATTGCTTTCTTGTTTACCACTGTGGCTGCGAATGCCATTGCTATTGTGGGTACAAATCCGGTTTCGGGAATGACTTTGATGACACTTATTCTGGCTTCGGTGGTGATGGTGGCTGTAGGGCTGAAAGGAACTACGGGAATGGTGGCTGCTTTGGTGATTGGCGGTGTGGTTTGTACCGCGCTTTCGATGGCCGGAGGCTTTATTACTGACCTGAAAATTGGTTACTGGATAGGTACAACGCCCGCCAAACAACAAACATGGAAGTTTTTGGGAACGCTTGTGTCGGCTGCCACAGTGGGTGGTGTGATTATGGTTTTGAATAAAACCTATGGATTTACCGGCGAGAATGCCCTTGTGGCTCCTCAGGCAAATGCTATGGCTGCTGTAATTGAACCGCTAATGTCGGGAGCTGGTGCACCCTGGTACTTGTACGCAATTGGTGCTGCTATTTCTTTGCTGTTGACTTATTTTAAAATCCCTGCACTGGCATTTGCACTCGGAATGTTTATCCCTATGGAACTGAATGCTCCTTTGTTGGTGGGAGGTTTGATCAGCTGGTTTGTGTCTACACGCTCGAAAGATAAAGAACTGAACAGTGCCCGTCAGGAAAAAGGCACGCTTCTTGCCTCCGGATTTATTGCCGGCGGCGCTTTGATGGGTGTGCTAAGTGCGGGGCTGCGATTTGCAGGTGTAAATGTGATGAATATGGAATGGGTAGAAAGTAATTCAGCTCAGTGGCTTGCTTTGCTAATGTACGTATTATTATCATTTTATCTGATATGGGATGCCATGAGAGTAAAAAAGTAGACTAAACTTATGGTTTTTTTGATAATTTCATTCGTTTAACTGACTTTTTTCTTTTAACTTTGCAGTTCTGAAGAAAAATCAGAATAAGTACGTTTTAATTTCAATACTAAATGAATAGAAAAAACTGGACTATTGAAGAGATTCCCGATTTAGAAGGAAAAATTATTATTGTAACAGGTGGCAACAGTGGGTTGGGGCTGGCTTCGGTAAAAGCTTTTGCGGCTAAAAACGCCGAAGTTATTATTGCCTGCCGTTCGGTTCAAAGAGGGAAAGAGGCACGAAAACTGCTACTCAAAGAACAGCCCAAAGCGAAAGTAAAAGTAATGGAGCTCGACTTGTCGAACTTTTGGTCGATACGTATGTTTGTGGCCGATTTCAAAAAAGAGTATAATCAGTTGGATATATTGCTCAACAATGCAGGTGTTATGATGACGCCCTACGCGCAAACCAAGGATGGCGTGGAGTTGCAGCAGAGTACAAACCATTTCGGACATTATGCGCTGACGGGATTATTGCTCGATTTGCTGGCAAATACTGCGGGTTCACGCGTAGTGAATATAAGCAGTTTGGCACATAAAACCGGAACAATGAATTTTAAAAACCTGCTTTACGAAAAGGGCAGGGGATATACGCCTTACAAAGCTTATTCACGTTCGAAATTAGAAAACCTCCTGTTTACTTTTGAATTGCAACGGTTTTTTGTAAAGAATAAAATCGACTGTAAAGCAGTTGTGGCACATCCGGGCGTGTCGTATACAAATTTGTTCAATAATGCTGCTCCTAAATGGATTCGCGCTATTATGCGACCTGCTGTAAAAAGCTTTATGCAGCCAGCCGAAATGGGCGCATTGCCGGGTTTGCGTGCTTCGGTCGACCCAAGTGTAAAAGGTGCTGAGTTTTTCGGACCAAACGGAAAAATGCAGGTCAAAGGTCATCCTGTTCAGGTAAGAGCTGCCGCAAATGCTTACAACAAAGAGAATGCGCAGCAGTTATGGGATTTTTCTGAAAGAATAACAGGTGTAATGTTTGAATATACTCCGGTTTTGAAAATGGAACTTCCTAAAAAATTGGTGGTTTAATACCTGATTACTATATGTACAAAAAAAGCTATCGCATTTGCGATAGCTTTTTTTTGTGTGTGATTCAGGCAATTATGCGTTGTACGCAGTGAGCATCCACATAAGTTTTTCCTGTTCGCTGATGTAGTCGCTCATAAGCGCTACTGTAGCTTCGTCGCCGGCTTCTGAAGCTATTTTCAATATATCGCGCTCTGAAGCAATAAAGTACGAAATTGTATCCATCACATGTTTAATTCCTTCGCTACCACTGGTTACATAACCAGTTTCTTTTACTTTTGAGGTTTTCAGGTACTCGCTGAAATTGTGTGCAGGTACGCCATCGAGCATTAATATCCTTTCTGCAATCTCGTCCACTTTTTCAGCAGCGTTGTCGTACATTTCTTCATACTGTTTGTGAAGTACAAAGAAATCTTTTCCTTTCACATTCCAGTGTAAACCACGCAGGTTGCTGTAATAAATCTGATAATCGGCAAGTAATTGCTGTAACGCGTTAATTACCGGCTTTACTGCTTCTGTACTCAATTTTGTGTAATCTAATGTTTTCATAATGCTATTGTTTTATATGTTTAAACTATTATTTCTTGTTTGTGATACAAAGATACTATAGCTAAGCATATAAAACAAACAGATTGTGTTTATGAAATTATAGATATTCCCTATTGAGGGCAGCTACTTACTTGCTTTATTTGCCAATGCATCAATCGCTTTCAGGATTGTTTTGTCCTCTTTGTAAAATAAGGGATAAAATCCGTTGTCGCCCAAAGTATTGCGTGTAATATAAGCATTCAGTTGTCGTTGAATAAACTTTCCCGAAATAGCCAGGTCGCGTCCGGTAGGCTTCACACCTTTACTTTCGGCAAATTTCACAAACTCAGCAAGCAGGTTTTGAGTATTCAGATAGGTTTCAGTTTTTTGCCAGTCTTTGAATTTTTTGAGTGTATTGCGATGCTGATCGGTGTACTGAAATGCAAACTGATACAGATAGCCATAGTTCACAACTTTATTCAGGTAAGTTGTGTATTCCGAAGTGTCGCGCGATACAAAAATATCGGGCATAATTCCACCTCCACCATATACAGTGCGACCTTTCAGCGTTTTATATTTAAGCGTATCTTTGAGCTGCACGCTGTCTTTATTGTCAATTTCGCCATGCATGTATCTGTTCAGAATATCGAGTTCGTAATCCTCAGCTTTGCCATTTTCGTATGGTTTCTGAATGCTGCGTCCCGATGGTGTATAGTAACGAGCCACTGTGAGTCTTACTGCTGAACCATCTGTCAGATCCATTTGCTGTTGAACAAGACCTTTCCCGAACGAACGGCGACCAATCACTGTGCCACGGTCGTTGTCCTGGATAGCTCCGGCAAAAATCTCACTGGCTGAAGCTGAGAATTCATCGATTAGTACAACCACAGGAGCGCTTATCAGGCTTCCTTTGCCGGTGGCACGGGCTTCATATCGCGGATAAGCTTTTCCTTCGGAGTACACAATCATTTGATTGGCAGGCAAAAACTCGTTGACCATATTGATGGCCTGATCCATAAATCCACCACTGTTTTCACGCAGGTCGATAATGTATTTGCGTGCTCCCTTAGCGCGTAAATCAGCAATTGCGTTCAGAAATTCGCTGTAGGTAGTGGCTGCAAATTTGCTTACTTTGATAAAGCCGGTTTGCGGCGCAATAATGTACGATACATCTACCGAATTCACAGGTATTTGTCCACGCGTAACAGTATAAGTCAGTTTTTCGGCTGTCCCATGTCGTCTTACTCCTAATTTTACTTTGGTGTCGGCTTTACCACGAAGCTTTTTCATAACCTTTTCGTTAGTTACGTTTTTTCCTGTAAATGCAGTATCATTTACTTCCACAATGCGGTCGCCGGCCAACAGCCCCACTTTTTCGGAGGGACCTCCGCTGATAACCGACACAATGGTGATGGTATCGTTTTGTATGTTAAACTGTACACCAATACCGCTGAAACTGCCTTCCAGTTCGCTGTTTACGTTTTCGAGATCAGAGGCGGGGATATATACCGAATGCGGGTCGAGCTTTGCTATTAAATCCACCATCATTTCTTCGGTAAGCTCATTTACATCTATCGAATCGACATATTGCTGATCGATAAGTGCGAGGACTTCATCCAGCTTATTGCTGCTGAAACTTTTAGATAAAAAGCTGTAATCACCCTGAGTTCCACGTAATCCGGCTCTGTGGGCTAATAGATTTCCAAGAATTAAACCCACCACAACCGACAGGAATACAATAAGGACAAGAATCAGATTTCTTTTATTCATATCTTAATTTACAATTTAGCAATTTACTATTGGTTTATGCTGTTACTAAACAAATCAACTGATCAACAGATTAACCAATCAACCAACCCATACGCAACACTACTCGTCCCCCAGATACACAATCTCAATACCCGCGCGTTGTAGCAGTTCCACGCCATCCATTATGCGGTATTTTTCGCCGTAAACCACTCTTTTGATACCTGCCTGAATAATCAGTTTCGAACATTCGATACAGGGCGAAGCGGTGACATAAAGCGTAGCGCCATCGCTGCTAT
>JAGPIU010000016.1:8972-10422 GCA_018054805.1 Paludibacter sp.
TCCACGCCATCCATTATGCGGTATTTTTCGCCGTAAACCACTCTTTTGATACCTGCCTGAATAATCAGTTTCGAACATTCGATACAGGGCGAAGCGGTGACATAAAGCGTAGCGCCATCGCTGCTATTGTGTGAGCGGGCAATTTTACTGATAGCATTGGCTTCGGCATGTAAAACATATGCTTTCGAGACATTGTTTTCGTCTTCACATTTATTTTCGAATCCCGAGGGCGTGCCATTATAGCCATCGGAAATAATCATTTTGTTTTTTACCAATAATGCACCCACTTTGCGGCGCTCGCAGTATGAATTTTCAGCCCATATACGAGCCATGCGCATATATCTGTGATCGAGCAATGTTTGTTTGTTTTCCATATATAAATGTCTTTTTTTTTTATTTTTAAAACGTAGGACTGTTGCTAAAAATTGTCGGGTACGCTGAAATCGCTTATGGCATTCAGAAACTGGTCGTCGTAAATACCTATCTGACGACATGCCAGACGGGCTGCATTCAGACTCAACAGGTTTTGATCTCCCGAGAATTTAAGCGGAATGTCCGTTTTTTTTGTTTTCAGATAAATAATGTCATTCTGAATTTCAAAATCAGGAAGTCCGTAGTAAAAAGCAACAATGTCGCGACGCAGATTTGAACAAATCCGGTTTAAATTGTCATCGCCGGCAAAATAAATAAGTCGCCCCTGAACTTCCATTGTTTCAATCAGTTTACATGCTTTTTGTATCCTGTCGTCCGGAAGTGCCTCTGTGTCATTGTTCTGTGTCGGGATACCTGTCATTACTGCAATGTGTGGCTTACAAGCCTGAAAAACAAGTCCTGTGTTTTCGTTGTAATCATAGTCTTCAAAAACAGCAATGCGCGATTCGTACGATAATCTGGA
Organism: Paludibacter sp.; assembly: GCA_018054805.1. Next base: position 9,868 of record JAGPIU010000016.1, read on the forward strand.
TTTTGGTTCTGTCTTGTCTAATTGCTTTGAGGTCAGGAAGTCGGCCTGCATTTTTGTTTTTCGCAATACATGCAGAATCATAGCCGTAACAACCGGAACATCGTTTCTCCCACACACAACAATCCTTGTTTTACTACGTGTTTGCTGATAAAGATATTCAGCCATATTGTAAACCTTCAGTCCAAGTTCACGGGCTTTCATTATTTCAGGATTGTCCGGAAGTGTATGCAGACCGGTCACCACTGCATTCAGATTTTTGTGAATGCGGTCGGGATGCCAACCCTGACTCTCTGGCCATAGACCATTTTCGATAAGTGTCGTGTATGCCTCTCCCGAAAAATTGTCATCAGAACCGCTCACCGAAAAATTATTTTTTCGGCTTACAGCAATAGCAATACTCAGCATTGCCGGTTCTCCTATGCCTGTAAAGTGAACTTTCTGCATGGTTGACCTGATAAAGTTTTTTCTTATTTTTGTAACGGAAAGAAACCAATTACAAAGGTAATAAAAAAAACTTGCTAAAATGGAGATAGTGTGTTAATGTGATGATGTGAT
>JAGPIU010000190.1 GCA_018054805.1 Paludibacter sp.
AAAAACACAGTAGCTCCATTATTAATTTCACCGCGACCAACCTTTAAAGCTTTTTTGAGTTTTTCGGAATCTCTACTTTTATTAAAATAATCGAAGTTATTATCTTGCCAATAAGTATCAAAGGTCTTTTTGAATTTGTCGATAATATGAGGGATTTCCTTCGTCGTAATCTTCAGATTCCACTCTAATCCATTGGTTAATGCCGAACGCGACATATTTGACGAACCAATGTAGCCAGTATCGAAACCTGAATCTCTTAAAAACAAATAAGCTTTTGCATGAAGTCTTTCGCTGTTAGTATTATACGAAACTTTAATTTCAGTATTCTTTAAACTCGATAGATATTCAACAGCCTTATAATCAGTTGCACCCATGTAAGAGGTGGTAATTATTTGCAATCTCCCTCCTCTTTCGGTAAATTCCTGCAATTCCTTTTGAAAAATGCTGATACCTGACCATTTAATAAACGAAACTAAAAAATGGATTCTATCAGCAGACAAAATCTCTTTTCTAATTTCACTTTCGAGCGATACTCCTGCATTATTTCCTGTAAATAACTCACTTTGCGATAAACCTGTATAAGGTGTAATTTCTTTAAGGTGCTTATCAAAATCAGCTATTCCTGTATCGATTTTCTTTAAGATAGCGCTTAATATATTTGATTGAGCATCAATCAAATCTTCGTCAAAATCTTCTTCTTTGGTTTCATCACGCAGTAGTTTGATGATTTTATTTGATAAGTCGATTTGTTTTTCTACCTTATCATCACCTGGCATAAGGCTCAGACCATACTGAATTACATCTACCAAATATCGCGATAAGATTTTTGCAGCTTCTTCTTTATCAATGGAAATTGATTTTACATAATATGTGCTTCTATCAATGCCATCGAGTTTCGATTTAATCAATTTGTTGATAAGCTGTTCGTATAGTCCGGTTTGCATTTTTCAATTTCTGGTTTGTTTGATTTTCAGGCTCACAAATATATGAAATCTTAACGAGATATATTCATTTATTGTAAAGTAATTTCACAGTAATTATTTACGCAATTCAATCCACATTTCAACACTCCTCCCCTTCCCCTATATTATATTTTCGGCAAACAGGCAGCAGAGCAGCATTGAACACGGCAGGTAAATTGTGTAATGATCTGCTGTGCATTGTGGCGTTAAGTAGTTGTGGTAAGCAGAGCGGATAAATTCTGATGGCGGAATGTCGGTTGCCTGCATTTCTTCAGCAATATGTAGCTGATTTGGAAAGATTACTTTGCTTCGTACAGCTACAGCGATTGCATTGAGGTGCATTTTGTTGTCGACGACGAAGAAGGGAGGATAAATGGAAATATGTTTTTCGTCGTCGGCGAAGACACAAAACCATTAAGATGTATTAAGTTCGTCGTGAACGAAGACACAATTCGTTTAAGAAGTATTCACTTCGTCGACGACAAAAAAACAATATTGTGTTCGAAAATCGTCTTCGTCGTGAGCGAAAAGAGACAATTCAATTGAAAATAAAAACACCGTCGATACAAAAAATGATACACTGTAATGATTTTTTGTGTAGTAGAGTAACTCCTGTATCAGGTTCGGAGCATGTTGTATTTTCGTATAGTTTTACCTGGTAAATATGTATTTTATTGCGGGTTTTAATGCTGTTTTATCTAAAAAACCATATACGAAAAATGTTATAAACATACGCTATCTATGCTTTACAACATATTATATTGTAAATTATTGTAAACAACAAATTCGCAAAATATCAATATGACTATCAAACAGCATATTATCCAACGCCAAAGCACTAATATATATTTACATTTACTAAATAACATTAATTTCGTTATCATTTATAATGCCATCTCGTATATTGCTAAAAAAATCACTACATTTGTGAAAAAGAAAAGGTATAGAGACCTCAGTTGTTGTAAGTTTTATTGCAACTGTTGTCAGACAAAAAGATGTTTTGAATAGTCACTCAGGTTGACAAAAAAGATATTTTTACTTTTTCAAGTATTAATCATTAAATTCTTTTTTAGAATGGAACAGATAGCAAAAGCTTTAGTCTCGCGAATGAGAAAGCAGGAGCTGTTGACTTTCGTAAAAGAAACAATACTGGTGATGGAAATGCACGATGCCGAAGCACTACATGTGAATGAAATGCTTGTGAGGTTGAAAGCACTCGAACCGGACTTCGACCTTATGGTTAAGAAGAACAGTCGATCCATTGCCGGCATAGCTCAGGCAAAAGAGCTGGAAAAAAGCATCAACAATGTGTTGCGTGCCTTAATGTTACAGCTTAAAGCCGGCAAACGAATGCAGTATTTGCTAAATGCAGATGAGGTGCAATTGATTCAGGAGTCGTTTGAATCAGTTTTGAAGGAAGCAATTCCCAAAAACCTTTCTGCCACGGTAAACATCTGTACCGCTTTGCTAAACGGGCTAACAGAGAACGCGGAGTTGCAGGCGGCAACTTCAAAACTGGGTTTGTCGATTTATCTCGATGAGTTACGGAATTTGTTGAACAATGAAAGTTTGCTACGCAAAGCTATATTGAAGCAACAAAATGAACGTACAAAATCGATGGTTACCGAACTTAGTGCAAAGTTCTCGAAATGTGTTTCTGATTTGACGAAAGCGATTGAGGTGGAACGGATTAAACATCCTGAGCTCGACTACAATGCATTGACAAATGCCTTGAATGCTCTGAATGTAAGATACCGTACGGTGATAAAAGCCAGAACCACCCGATCGAAAACAGAGAGCCTGAACTTAAACGAAGCAACAGCTGCTACGTCGACCAAAACATTAGCAGCTGTTGAATGATGAAATGAAATGAATTTACATCCTTTTGAGGATGGTGTTTAAAAGAAAGTCTGCAAACCTGAGGTGCAGGCTTTTTTTGTTTTTACACTCCGCAAAATAAAGTGATTATTTTGATTTCTGTTTGCAAAAATAGCACTTAATATGTAAAATGCAAGAGTCTGACACATAAAATAAGCGTTTTAGCTTCGTTTTTTACAAAAAAAACATACTTTTTCCGGTAAAAACCGGTAAATGCCTGTAATCCCACGATGGTTATAAACGGTTTTTAAATCCGTAAATATAATAGCTTCGGATTACCGCCCGGCTATGCCGCTTTGCTTGCAAAGAATTTTTCGCAAGCTCAAGACCG
>JAGPIU010000191.1 GCA_018054805.1 Paludibacter sp.
GTTGCACCTACAGTAATACCAAGGAAAATGGTTACGATATTCATCATTTCGTTCTGTACAGTTTTGCTCAAACGTTCTACCACACCACTTTCGCGCATAAGGTTACCAAGCAACAAGCTGCCAACCAGTGGAGCTGCCGGAGGCAACAGCAAAGAAATGAATGCAGTAGCAAAAATCGGGAAAATAATTTTCTCTTTTTTCGATACTATTCGCAACTGTTTCATTTTGATCATGCGTTCTTTCTTTGTTGTCAGCAATCTCATAATAGGAGGTTGAATTACAGGAACCAAAGCCATATACGAATATGCTGCCACAGCGATTGGGCCCAACAAATGCGGAGCAAGTTTTGAGGTAAGGAAAATGGCTGTAGGGCCATCCGCACCTCCGATAATACCTATTGAACCTGCTTCCTGAGGTGTGAAATTCAATCCTATAGCTGCCAGATATGTAGCAAAAATGCCTATCTGAGCGGCTGCGCCTAAAAGTAAACTCTTAGGATTGGCAAGCATGGGACCAAAGTCGGTCATCGCACCCACACCCACAAAAATAAGACATGGATAGATACCTAATTTAACACCGAGATACAGATAATCGAGCAGACCACCTTTTTGTACAAATGATTCCCAGTGTACATGTCCTTCTGCAAATAACTCACTGTTGAACAATCCAGCACCGGGTAAATTGGTGAGCAACATTCCAAAAGCAATCGGCAAAAGCAATAAGGGTTCGAACTGCTTTACAATTGCAAGGTACAGCAATATGCAGGCTACAACGATCATTACGATGGTTTCCCATGTAAGTCCCGCAAAACCTGTGCTTGTCAGGAAATTCATCAGGCTTTCTTCCACATACGATAAGCCGGATTGTGTTGTTTCAGCACTTACAGTTTCTGTGGCTGCTACAATATTCGAGTCGGCTGCAACGTTTTGCGCACCGACGGTCATTTGAATCCCTGTAAACAGAAAAACCACTAAAATTAAAATACTTTTTTTCATTTTTATTTTATATTCTCTTAATTACAGTTACTTATTCAATGTCGAGCAATACGTCGTCCTGCATCACAGATTGACCAGCCTGAACATGAATTTTTTTCACGATTCCGTTTTTTTCGGCATAAATGCTGTTTTCCATTTTCATCGATTCGAGTGTAAGCAATAAATCGCCTCGCTTTACATGTTGGCCAGCACTTACTGCTACTTTCAGTATACTACCCGGAAGTGGTGAACGCATTGGTTTGGCATATGCCGATGAAGCAGCTGCCGGAGCTGATTCCTGTCTCGGAGTTTCCTTAACTTCTGCTTTTGGTGCCTGAGCTACCGGAATTTCGGCTTCAGTTCCTTCGAAATCGATCAGTAAATCATCCTGCATAACACTTTGTCCCTGTTGTACATGAATGTGACGGATAATACCATCGTGTTCGGCCAAAATGTTGTTTTCCATTTTCATCGATTCCATTGTAAGTAAAACATCACCACGTTTAACATTCTGACCATTACTTACAAGTATTTTCATAACATTACCCGGAAGTGGTGCTTTTATAGCATTTGCAACCACTGAGCGGCTTGGTGTTTTGATGGCAGCTACCTTTCCGGCTGCCTTTCTGTTCATCGACGAAGCTTTGTCCTGTTTCTCAATTTCAACAGTGAACGGTGTTCCGTTTACTTCAATTTCGGCAATGTTTTGTTCAATTTCGTTAATTGAAACTTCGTATTCACTACCGTCTATTTTAAATTTGAATTTCTTCATAATAATTATTTTACCAAATTATTTAAACCATAAATTTTTGAACTCCAGGGAGAATAACGCCTTTCCACTTTTTTAATCGTGATAATAGCGCTTTCTTCGTCGTGAACTTCAGAATAATATAAATGCAAAGCCATGGCTATGGCTGCACTGTCGCCCGCTGATAAGTGGTCTTCTACATATTCTTTTTCGGTCGAATGTGTTGATTTCGTTTCGTTCTCGGTTGTTTTTTTCGGAACACGAACTTTGGGTGCTACTAATTTGCTGAAAATACTCAATACGAATACGATCAGTATAAGTAGTACGAACACCATTGTGATCGAAAATGAAACCACATTCAGGGCATCTGCCCAGTTGACTGCTAGTATGTTCATATTTTACAGTATTATAATGGAATATTTGAATGCTTTTTCAGAGGATTCACTACTTTTTTGGTTTGTAGTGCCTGGAATGCACGGATCACGCGGAAACGTGTATTTCGGGGTTCAATGATGTCATCAATATATCCGTATGAAGCAGCCTGATATGGATTGGCAAATTTCTCTTTGTACTCCGTTACCTTTTCATCCACAAATTTTGCTCTTTCTTCAGGATCAGCAATTGCCGAAATGGCGCGACCCTCGAGTACTTCAATAGCTCCGGCAGCACCCATTACAGCAATTTCAGCCGATGGCCATGCATAGTTGAAGTCACCACGCAATTGTTTCGAGCTCATTACGTCGTGTGCACCACCGTACGATTTACGAAGTGTAACAGTTACTTTCGGAATTGTAGCTTCGCCATAGGCAAACATCAGTTTGGCTCCGTGGGTAATGATACCTGCATACTCCTGCGCTGAACCAGGAAGGAATCCCGGAACGTCGACCAGGGTAAGTACCGGAATGTTGAAAGCATCGCAGAAGCGAACAAAACGTGCTGCTTTGCGCGACGAATCACAGTCGAGTACACCTGCCAGAAAGTTGGGCTGATTGGCTACGATACCTGTGGAAATACCATTGAAACGTGCAAATCCTACAATAATATTACGTGCATAATCGGCATGTACTTCGAAGAATTTACCATAGTCGGCAATACCACTGATCACCTGTTTCATGTCGTATGGCTGATTCGGGTTGTCAGGAACAATTGAGTTCAAAGCATCATCCAAACGGTTGATAGGATCAGAACATTCTTCGATAGGAGCTTCTTCCAGATTGTTTTGTGGTAAATATGAAATCAGTTCGCGAATGGCTTCAATTCCGGCTTCTTCATTGGTTACGCGGAAATGAGAAACGCCTGACTTGCATGAGTGAACATCAGCTCCTCCAAGATCTTCAGTTGAAATATCTTCGCCTGTAACCGATTTTACAACTTTAGGTCCGGTTACAAACATATATGAGTTTTGCTCGGTCATAAGAATAAAGTCGGTGAGGGCAGGAGAGTACAC
>JAGPIU010000192.1 GCA_018054805.1 Paludibacter sp.
GTCGTCCACCTGTACACGCACATCGGCATTGTTCAGGGTTTTGGCCACCTGATAAGCATAATCGTTGAATTTCTCGCTGATAGGCAGAATTACCACCTGATCGGGAGTAAGCCACAACGGGAATTTACCGGCAGTATGTTCAATAAGCACAGCTACGAAACGTTCCATCGAACCAAAGGGCGCACGGTGAATCATGACCGGACGATGTTTCTGATTGTCGTCGCCTGTATATTCCAGTTCGAAGCGTTCGGGCAAATTGTAGTCTACCTGAATGGTTCCCAGCTGCCAGCGACGGCCAATGGCATCTTTTACCATAAAGTCGAGTTTGGGGCCGTAGAAAGCTGCTTCGCCAAGTTCTACTTTGGCTTTCAGACCTTTTTCCTGACAAGCTTCGATAATGGCACGCTCTGCTTTTTCCCAGTTTTCGTCTGATCCGATATATTTTTCTTTATTGTTCGGGTCGCGCAGCGAAATTTGAGCTTCGAAGTTTTCGAATTCCAATGCGTTGAAAATAATAAAGATAATGTCCATTACTTTCAAAAACTCATCTTTCAGCTGATCGGGGCGACAGAAAATATGTGCGTCGTCCTGTGTGAAGCTACGCACACGTGTCAGTCCGTGAAGTTCGCCACTTTGCTCGTAACGATAAACGGTTCCGAATTCGGCCATGCGCACAGGCAGGTCTTTGTACGAACGTGGTTTGAACTTGTATATTTCGCAGTGGTGCGGACAGTTCATAGGTTTCAGCAGATATTCTTCACCTTCTTCGGGCGTGTGAATTGGCTGAAACGAATCTTTACCATATTTGGCATAATGACCCGAAGTTACATAAAGCTGTTTGTTTCCGATGTGCGGAGTCATTACCTGTTCGTAATCGAAACGACGCTGAATTTTTTTCAGGAAGTCTTCGAGGCGCAGACGTAAAGCTGTACCACGGGGCAACCACAATGGCAAACCTTTTCCCACCATTTCGGAGAAAGTAAACAGTTCGAGTTCTTTTCCGATTTTGCGGTGATCGCGTTTTTTGGCTTCCTCCAGAAGTGCCAGATATTCATCGAGCATTTTCTTTTTCGGGAAAGTGATACCATATATACGGGTAAGCATTTTGCGTTTTTCGTCGCCGCGCCAGTAAGCACCTGCTACGCTGAGCAGTTTGATGGCTTTTATCTCGCCGGTATTTGGCAAGTGTGGTCCACGACATAAATCGGTAAAGTTACCCTGCGAATACAGCGTAATGGTTCCGTCCTCTAAAGCGCTTATTAGCTCTACTTTGTATTCGTCGCCTTTGGTTTCGAATATGTTAAGTGCGTCGGCTTTGCTAATGTCGTTACGAACGATTGGTTCTTTGCGTGCAGCAAGTTCCAGCATTTTAGCTTCGATGGTAGCAAGATCGGCTTCTTTAATTACTGCCGTACCGGGATCTACATCGTAGTAGAAACCATTCTCAATGGCCGGACCGATACCGAATTTGATGCCCGGATACAACTCCTGGAGCGCTTCGGCCATCAGGTGAGCCGACGAGTGCCAGTACGCATGTTTGGCTTCTTCGTCATCCCATTTGTGCAATTTGATGGTCGCATCGGTGTCGATAGGGCGCGAGAGGTCCCATATCTGTTCGTTTACTGTGATGGCCAGCACCTCCTGTGCCAGTCGTGAGCTGATACTCTCAGCTACTTGAAGTCCGGTAGTGCCTTTTGCAAATTCGCGCACCGAACCGTCGGGGAATGTAATTTTAATCATGATTTTCTGAACCTTACAAATGGTTTTTAATTTTGAATTGCAAAGATAGAAAAAAAACTCTCCTTTTGTTTTAAGAAGTGATGATTTGTATGCTCAATTCAGAAGCTCTTAACCATAAATAAGTTTTCAAAACAGCATCTTATATTGAATTCAGAAGAAAATTATGTATTTTTGTAACGCAAAACTATTTTCAAATAAAATAATCAATTCAATACTATGTATCCAAACATTATTCTTTTTTCGCTCGGTATGCCCGAGATTATTCTGATTGCATTGGCTATACTGCTTATTTTTGGTGGAAAAAAAATTCCTGAACTTATGCGCGGATTGGGTAAAGGCGTAAGCGAATTCAAAAAAGGAGTAAAAGATGTAGAAAACGAAATTACCAAAGATCCTGCTGAAGAAAAATAAACCCCTCCCTAACCCTCCTCAAAAAGGAGGGAACGTACATTTAATCAGCGCTAGAAAAAGCTATATGTTTTTATCTACAGACTAATCTATCCATCTATACACCGTTCAGCCAATTAACCAATCAGCCAACTAACTAATCCACCAATCAATGAAGAAAACCAAAGCGCCGGGCGAAACCACTCTCAGGGTGACCGAACCAGCCGAACTAATGCAGTTCTTGCTTGCTAAAATGGGCGGCATGAGTCGTAATTCCGTCAAATCGCTTTTGTCGCATCGCCAGGTAATGGTCAATGGCAAGGTGACCACACTTTTTAATACAGGGCTCAAAGCGGGCGATACGGTGTTGGTAAGCAGTGCGCGTGGCAATATTGAACTTACACATCCCAAGCTTAAAATTATTTTCGAAGATCAATATCTTATTGTAGTTGAAAAGAAGGAAGGCTTGCTGACTGTGAGTACCGGAAAATCTGACGAAACAACCGCTTTTTCCATTCTGAAAAACTATGTAAAAAAAGCTTCGCCACAGAATCGTATTTATGTAGTGCACCGCCTCGATCGCGAAACTTCGGGCATTATTATGTTCGCTAAAACGCGCGAAATTCAACTGGCTCTTCAGGAAAACTGGCATCGTGTGATTACCCGTCGCGTGTATGTGGCTTTGGTCGAAGGCAAAGTGGAGAAACCCAAAGATACCATAGTAACGTGGCTCACCGAAAACGAGAAATCTCTCAAAATTCATTCGAGTAATGTAGATAATGGCGGACAACAGGCTGTAACACATTATCGTACTTTAAAAACCAACGATAATTTCTCGCTTCTCGAAGTGGAGCTCGAAACCGGACGAAAAAATCAGATTCGTGTGCATATGCAGGATATCGGACACCCGATTGCAGGCGATAAGAAGTATGGTTCTGAAATTTCTCCTATCGGACGAATGGGCTTACATGCACGTGTGCTTGCTTTTATCCACCCAATGTCGCTCGAAAATGTAACTTTCGAAACACAGGT
>JAGPIU010000193.1 GCA_018054805.1 Paludibacter sp.
CTAAAAGTGATTGATATGATCGGAGTAATTCTGGGAATGGTTTTGCTGTTTCTTGGTTCCTGAATGTCTGAAACTGTGGATGATGAATGCGTCTGAATAGTTTTTATCGTATTGAAAAACAATAACTTCAGGGAAAATGAAAAAATCACCCGAAATTATTTGATTATTACATATAAAGTTTGTATTTTTGCAAGCCCAATTGAAAAACAGAAAATTATAAAAATATTAAGATATGAAAAGCGGAATTCACCCAGAAAACTATCGCACTGTCGTTTTTAAAGATATGTCAAACGGCGATACTTTCTTCTCACGTTCAACCGTGAATACAAGAGAAAACATCGAAATCGATGGAGAAACCTATCCAGTTGTGAAAATGGAGATTTCAAGTTCGTCACACCCTTTCTACACCGGTAAATCGAAATTGGTGGATACTGCAGGACGTGTGGACAAATTCATGACCCGTTACGCAAAACGTGGAGAAGCGAAAAAATAATTTTCGATTTCGAAAATCATAGCATAAAAAAAGCTCTGAACAATACATTTGTTCAGAGCTTTTTTTATGCTAATACTCTTTCTTTCTGATGATCATTCAACCAGCATCTCAATATGCCTTTTTTTGAGCTTTATCAGGCTGTTTTTCAGATAAAATTCTTAACTTTGCACGTTTTTATGTCATTTGGCTTTGCTGGTGACATTCAATTGATAATAATAATTTTCAAGATATATTATGGAGTACAATTTCAGAGAAATAGAACAAAAGTGGCAACAGTTCTGGAAAGAAAATAAGATTTATAAAACGGAGATTAACGCCGCAAAACCCAAGTATTATGTGCTGGATATGTTTCCTTATCCTTCGGGAGCAGGATTGCATGTGGGACATCCGCTTGGGTATATTGCTTCCGATATTTATAGCCGCTACAAACGTCTGAAAGGATTTAATGTGCTTCATCCAATGGGTTACGATGCTTACGGACTTCCGGCTGAGCAATATGCCATTCAAACCGGTCAGCATCCTGCTGTAACCACAAAGAAAAACATCGATCGCTATCGTGAACAGCTCGACAAAATTGGCTTTTGCTACGATTGGGATCGTGAAATTCGCACCTGTGAGCCCGATTATTATAAATGGACACAGTGGGCTTTTGTGGAAATGTTCAATCATTATTTCGACAATAAACTTCAGAAAGCCATGCCTGTGGCCGGTTTGGTTAAAGCATTCGAAACGAACGGAACTGAGGGTGTTGATGCAAACTGCACTGAAGAACTCTGTTTTACTGCTGAAGAGTGGAATGCGAAAACCGAACAGGAGCAACAGGAAATACTGCTCAATTATCGCATTGCTTATTTGGCCGACCTGAAAGTAAACTGGTGCCCTGCGCTTGGAACCGTGCTTGCCAACGATGAGGTGAGCGAAGGGGTTTCGGTGCGTGGCGGTCACCCGGTTGAGCAAAGAGTGATGCGTCAGTGGAGTTTGCGCGTGTCGGCTTATGCACAGCGATTGCTCGATGGTTTGGAAAAAGTGGACTGGACAGATTCGCTGAAAGAAACGCAGAAAAACTGGATTGGTCGTAGCGAAGGTGCGGAACTGAGATTCTACCTCTCCCCGACCCTCTCCAAAGGAGAGGGAGAAGCTCACATCTCAACAGCTAATCAAACATTAAATGATCATGGGCCAGGTTATTTTAGCACAGATAAACTTAATTGGCATTTATTGATAGATCATGCTAAAGCGATGAGAAATGAACCTACTGAAGCTGAAAGTATTTTGTGGGAAATGCTGCGTTCAAAAAAAACAGGTTATAAGTTTCGTCGTCAACATCCTATTGATAAATTTATTCCTGATTTTGTTTGTCTTGACAAGAAATTGATTGTTGAAGTTGATGGAGACTATCATTTAACTGAGGAGCAAATTGAGTTAGATAAGGCACGAACAATACTCCTCGAAGAGTTAGGATATCGAATAATAAGATTTTCAAATGAAGATATAAAATCAGCTTCTCATTTTGTAATTGAAAAAATAAAATCAGAATTACAAAAAATAGAATCTTCTAATAAATCAGAAACTTCGAACCAGTTTGCAGCTCCCCCATCCTTTGGAGGGGGCCAGGGGGAGGTCATTGAAGTTTTTACTACCCGTGCAGATACTATTTACGGCGTTACGTTTATGGTGCTGGCTCCCGAAAGTGAGCTTGTGGCAAAACTCACTACCGACGACCAAAAGTCGGCTGTGGATGAATATATCTCGGCAACAAAAAAACGTACCGAGCGTGAACGTATTGCCGATCGCCGTGTGACAGGTGTGTTTAGTGGTTCGTATGCCATAAACCCTGTGAGCGGAACTGAGATTCCTGTGTGGATTTCGGATTACGTACTTGCCGGTTACGGAACGGGTGCCATTATGGCGGTTCCCGCACACGATAGCCGCGACTATGCTTTTGCGCGTCATTTCAACTTGCCCATCATTCCGCTGATTGAGGGTTGCGATGTGAGCGACGAAAGTTTCGATGCCAAAGAAGGAATTATGTGTAATTCAGGATTCCTGAATGGACTGACAGTAAAAGAAGCCATTGCGGCAGCAAAAAAATATATCGAAGAAAAAAATCTGGGTCGTGTGAAAGTAAATTACCGTCTGCGCGATGCTATTTTTAGTCGTCAGCGTTACTGGGGCGAGCCATTCCCCGTTTATTACAAACAGGGCATGCCTTATATGTTGCCAATGGATAAACTGCCATTGCTTTTACCCGAAATTGATAAATATCTGCCTACCGAAACGGGCGAACCTCCTCTGGGACGCGCTGCTAATTGGGGATGGAATGAGGTGTCTCAAAAAGTAACTGCATCTTCCGAAATTGATAACCTGACAGTTTTCCCGCTTGAACTCAGCACAATGCCCGGTTTTGCCGGGTCGTCGGCTTATTACCTTCGCTACATGGACCCGAAAAACGATAACGCACTTGTAAGCACAGATGCGAACGAATATTGGGAAAATGTGGATTTGTATATCGGTGGAACCGAACATGCTACAGGTCACCTTATTTACAGTCGTTTCTGGAATAAATTCCTTTACGATTTGGCTAAAGTTTGCAAGGATGAGCCATTCAAAAGACTGATTAATCAGGGAATGATTCAGGGTAGAAGTAATTTTGTGTA
>JAGPIU010000194.1 GCA_018054805.1 Paludibacter sp.
CCCTGACGTTGGTTAATCTGCATTTCGCGTTGCTGAAGTTTCACTTCGCGCTCCTGTACTTTTGCATTACGCTGCTGTACCTGTTGTTCGTGTTCGGCTTTCAGAGCAATAAATTTCTCTTTAGCCTCTATCATTTTGTTTTTCTTGAGTAGTTCGGCTTCTGCTTCTGCTTCCATGAGGGCTTTCTTGTTCAGCACCCTGAACACGAAGAAAGTTCCACCCACACCCAGCACAAAAGCCACAACTCCTATGATGATACTTACCATATTATGAATTGATTATTAAGTGAATGATTAGAATTTAATTATGTATGTTTTATTAGTTTTTAAAATAAAAAAAAATCGCATTACGAAGACAGAAGCGCAGGCATCGCCCCGAAGGGAAAAGCACAACACATTCGTTGTCGACGAAATGCGGTCAATAACAATCGATAAAAACAAGCTCAGACTTACACAGCAAGCAGGGTTTTTAGTTCCTCGTCCAGATTTTTAATCTTTTCGGCCAAAGGCACCAGATCGCGATCTAATTCCTGCTTCGAGAGGGCTACAGCTAACCTGAAAGCCACCAATATCAGCAGCTCTTCCGAAGCCCGTTGACTGTAAACTCTCTGATATTCATCAAGATACTTCACAACCAATCTCTCGGCTTTTCGATATACTTCCTCGTCCTTACGGTTTATATTCATAGGAATACGAAAACCGCTTATTTGTACGTGGATTTTTAATTTATCGTGTTCACTCATATGCTCTATTCATCCAAAAGAGCCAGACATTTATCGATTTCCCGCACCATTTTATCAATACGCTTCTTCGACTCGGCTTTTTCCGCGTCGGTAGCAGCTAATGTACGCGCCATGCGCAAATGGTCGTAATTTTGGCGAAGTTCAAGAATCTCCCTGTGTGCCAGCATTAAATCGTTCTGCCGGCGTTCCAGTTCCGACACCAAAATGGCGTTTTTTTCCTGTAATGACTTGTAGCCCGAAATAAGAGTTCTCAGTCTTAATTCAAAGCCTTTTATTAAATCTTCGTAATTGTGAGTCATTTTATCGCTAAATTGCTTACAAAAATACACTTTTGCTTTGAATTGATAAAATGAAATGAAGCTTTTTCGATGAAAAATATAATTTTTATAGCTAATTGTTTTGCTGCTCAGTCACAAACCTACACAAATTCTTTGCTTTATGTTTCAGATATTTTCCTCCCTGAATAAAAATCAGACAAAATGTAAGTTTTGAGAAAGTGTTTTTTGGAATTTATAAGAATGCAACAGATCGCTTATCAAAACAAAACGCCCTCTACTCAAACACAGAGCAAAGGGCGCTTATATTTTACAATCCCACACGAAGTGGTTTTTCTGAATTATACTACATAAGTGGTTGAAGCAGTATCGCCACCACGACCGGTCCAGTTGGTGTGGAAAAATTCGCCACGTGGTTTGTCGATACGTTCGTAGGTATGCGCTCCGAAGTAGTCTCGCTGGGCCTGAAGCAGGTTAGCAGGCAGACGTTCGCTGCGGAAGCCGTCGAAATAGCAAAGCGCCGAAGTAAGTGCAGGCACCGGAATTCCGTTGGTTAACGCGGCTGCACAAACCCTGCGCCATCCTGCCTGAGCTTTTTCTACAATATTTTTGAAATGCGGGTCGAGCAGCAGATTTTCGAGTTCCGGATTTACATCGAATGCTTTTTTGATATCGCCCAAGAAAGTGGAACGAATAATACAACCGCCACGCCACATAAGGGCAATGCCACCGTAATTCAGATTCCAGCCATATTCTTTGGCAGCTTCCATCATCAGGTTATAGCCCTGCGCATACGAAATAATTTTAGCTCCGAAAAGGGCATCTTTCAGGTCGTCGATCATTTGTTTTTTGTCGCCTGTGAAGTTTACAGCAGGTCCGCTGATCACTTTCGAAGCTTTTACGCGAATGTCTTTCTGAGCCGACAGACAACGTGAAAATACCGATTCGCCAATCAACGTCAAAGGCACACCAAGATCGAGGGCTGAAACGCCTGTCCATTTTCCGGTGCCTTTTTGTCCGGCTGTATCCAAAATTTTATCAACCAGCGGCTGACCATCTTCGTCCTTCACTGCCAGAATATCGCGGGTAATTTCAATCAGATACGAATCGAGATCGCCTTTGTTCCATTCTTTAAACACTTCGTGCATTTCGTCGGCACTCATACCCATCATATCTTTCATTACCTGATAGGCTTCGTTGATAATCTGCATATCGCCGTATTCGATACCGTTGTGCACCATTTTCACAAAATGTCCGGCACCGCCTTCGCCTACCCAATCGCAACATGGTGAACCATCTTCCACCTTAGCTGCAACAGCCTGGAAAATATCTTTCACATAAGGCCATGCTTCGGGCGAACCACCGGGCATCATCGAAGGACCCAGCAAGGCACCTTCCTCGCCACCCGACACACCTGTTCCCACATAAAGCAATCCTTTGCTTTCCACATATTTGGCACGACGAACAGTATCGGGGAAGTGTGTATTTCCACCATCGATAATAATATCGCCCGGCTCGAGATGCGGAATAAGCTGCTCGATAAAATCATCCACAGCCTGTCCGGCTTTTACCAGCATCATCACTTTGCGCGGACGCTCCAGTGAGTCGCAGAGTTCTTTTACCGAATGTGCTCCGATAAAGTTTTTGTTGGCACCACGTCCTGTAATAAACTTGTCCACTTTTTCGACTGAACGATTGAAAACAGCCACAGTAAAGCCTTTGCTTTCCATGTTCAGCACCAGGTTTTCGCCCATCACGGCCAAACCTATTAACCCAATATCAGCTTTTTGTTTCATTTTATTGTTTTTTTGAACCACATAGGCACATAGAACACAGTAGTATTTTATGGCATGTGTTTAATTATTTTGTTTATATTATTTCTATTTTTTGAACTTATTTTGAACCACATAGGCACATAGAACACAGTAGTATTTTATGGCATGTGTTTAATTATTTTGTTTATATTATTTCTATTTTTTGAACTTATTTTGAACCACATAGACACATAGAACACAGTAGTATTTATTCAAATAAAATTACAATTTTCTATGTGAACTATGTGCCTATGTGGTTAGATATCTATATAGTTCAGATATCTTAAACCGGTAAATCCCGATAAAGTTCTGTCA
>JAGPIU010000195.1 GCA_018054805.1 Paludibacter sp.
CCTTCGCTTCCGTACAGATTCAGTCCGGTAATGGTGACCGATCGTTTTCCGTCTTTAAAGGTTTTGTTAAGCAATTGCGTGCGTGCCAGTTCCGAAATTTTGTCGAATGTAGCATCGGCAGCCAGGTTTACATTGAATTGCTGTGGGGTTGTGGGCTTTGTTTTGAAAGCAGGTAGTGAAACCTGTTTCGGTGTAGCCGGTTTTACACCCATAAACGATTCCACAAGTCCCGAAAGCGACATTCCCACTCTGAGCTTATTTCCCGAAGTGCTGAACGGAGTCATGTAAATGTCTTTGGGAGTAATTTTTACCCACAAATTATTTTCTTCGCTAACCTGAACAGGTTGCTGAGCCATAGTCCATGCCATTGCAGCGTATTTCTTCAGATCGACCATATCGGCCAGCGCTTTGTCAATTTCCTTAGTGATAAGTCCCGAACTTTGCGACATAGCAATGTTGGCAATGGGAGTAACCGGTACATTCACTCCGGCTACTGAAATACGTGGAGTTTCGATCCACTGATATCCGTTTGGCGTGGTTTTGGCCACCAGTTTCCAGTTTTTATCAATGCTGATACTTGTTTTGTACGAGAGCGCAATATTTCCGTTGGCTTCGTAATGATCGCCTACCGCAAGGCCGAACTTTTCCATTTTCCAGCCGAAGCGCGACCATACTTTCAATGGCACTTTGTACTCAATGACGTTGTTATTCACCGTAAAACGGAAATCGGACGATTTCCATACTTTTACACTCAAATCCTGATTGTTGAGCTGATTGCCTTCGTACAGCAATCCTTGAAGCGATTTATTTACCGTGCTTTCCAGTTTTTTTACATCAATTTCCACTTGCAGCGGAAACTCCGACAAAGACGGTTCGAGCGACGACGGTAGGTACGATTCGCGTGGTTTTTCGACCTGTAGGGTTTTACATGAAGTCAGAAATATAAAACCTGACAACACTAACATTGCGAAATGACGAACAGTATTAGGTTTATTGTTTAAAATCTGAATTTTATCCGAAAGTTTCATGAGGGTAATCTGTTTATATACAAGTGAATATAATGAATTTGTTTCTGTTGGAAAATCGATAGCAAAAGTATATAAAATTTGGCAAATATAGTTAACCTAATGACATGCATTTTTCAGAGTCATATGTAAAAAAACAGCCGATAATTATTAAAAACTATCGGCTTTTGATTTGCACTTATTGACGGTTGTAATAACTTTTTATATAACTTACTGCCTGCGAGTAAATGGGTTTTGTGAATTCCACAAACAATTGCTGATGCGAGGGTGGAATTTGTGGTTGACGATTAATACTGTTTTTTTGCTCGGCGGTCAGTGCCCGTTCATCGCCATTATACGAAGCCCAGGTAGTGTACCACACATATTCTCCGGCGAAATTACGTTGTTGAATCAGACGGTTTTGTCTATCGAAAATACGAACGCTCAGCACGCCACCCGATTTTATTTCGCGACGATAAGTATGATACTTTGCAGTAACCACATTGTACACATCAACTTTTTTTCCATTTACGGTAGCTGTTCCCACTTTTACGCTGTCGCTTTTCATTTCCACTGTGTTTTTAGTGTCGCGCACATTTCCAATCGAGAAATCCTCGAAATTCAGCACCAGAAACTGATGTGGTTGTAGTTCGCGGTTTTGTTGATACTCGTAGAAATTGTAAAAACGAATAAAACGTTTGCGTAAGTACTGACTGACTTCTGACATTAACTCGTCGCTGAAAAAGTCGGCCGAAAGCTGGTATGAGCGGCCTGTGAGTGGTTTTTCGACCACCACACGCAGCGTTGCAGCAAAGCGGGCTTCTTCAATCAGATTCAGCACATCGCGGTAGCCGTAATGAAATTCATTTGTTTTATTGAAAAACTGATAAGCATATCGTCCCTGTTCCAAAGTACCGGCATCGAGTGCTCTGAGCCCTAAATCGTAAAACTGTGCAGCAGCTTTCTCGCGGGCCGCAGTCAATTCGGCGTGATAAGTTACAGGCTCAGGAATCAATTCATTTGCTCTTGGCGTTTTGTAAATGGCATTGGCCATTTGGTTGATTCGCTCATATTCGTACACTACAGTTTCGTAGGCAGTCTGACTGTTTGATGCTATGGCTGCAGCAATATCGCGTTCAGCAGCTTTCACAGCCATCGGATATGCTTTTGTAAGCACATAAGCAGCTTTATCGCTGCGTGGTGAACTCTGAAGTTTATCCGTTGCATCAATCACGGCTTTGTAGTAATCGCCTTTTTTCATGGCTTTGTAGCCCGACGAACACGCAAAAGTCAGCATTGTGACAGCCAGCAGAAACAGTAGTTTGTAGATTTTTTTCATAATAATCCCGATATGGTGGAAAAAAGAACAAATAACAATTGACAGTTGATAGTTGACAATGGACAATTGATAATTTACCATTTGATCATTTACCATTTACTATTTAATAGTATCGTCTCTGAAAAATAATGACTAATTAACAAATCGACCAATCAACTAATTAACCAATCAACCCAAAACTTTGAAACCTGAAACTCTGAAATCCAAAAATTCAGAGCCTACATTCTCTCCGGAACTTCAATTCCCAAAAGTCCCATTGCAGTTTTAATTACTTTGGCAATGGCTTCCGAAAGGTTCAGACGGAAAATTTTCAGTGTTTCGTTTTCTTCTCTCAGAATCGAAAAATCGTGATAGAACTGATTGTATTCCTTCACAAGGTCGTAGGTATAGTTGGCTATAAGTGCAGGGCTAAATTCTTCACCGGCCTGACGAACTACTGCGGGGAATCCTGAAAGCAATTGAATCAGATAGCTTTCTTTTTCCGAGATTTCGAGTGTATTATCAATTTCTGTTCCAAAATTTATTCCCTGATCGGTAGCTTTGCGCAATACCGATTTGATGCGTGCATGCGTGTACTGAATAAACGGACCCGTATTGCCATTAAAATCAATTGATTCTTTCGGGTTGAAAGTCATGTTTTTGCGTGGATCCACTTTCAGGATAAAATATTTGAGTGCGCCCAAACCAACCATGCGGGCAATTTCGCGAATTTCTTCTTCGCTGCAATTGTCGAGTTTGCCAAGTTCCTGCGAAGTTTCGCGGGCGGTTTCTATCATTTCAGCCATCAAATCGTCGGC
>JAGPIU010000017.1:0-6799 GCA_018054805.1 Paludibacter sp.
CATACTTTTAAGACAGCCTCTTTTTTTATTGTATTTCTGAATATTTTTAATCCTTGCCTTTGAGAAAAGTCATAACCTTTGAAATGCTTTCGATAAATCCGGCTAAAACCAATCCGGCTATCAGGCCGAAGAACAGTCCGTAAGCGGCATATTCAAGTCGTCCATTGAGAGGCCTTGGCGATACCACGAGCGAAGAAGGTATTTCGACAGGTTTTGTGAAGCGCGACAATTCGAGTTGAGCATGGTTTCGATACTCCTGAATGCGCATCAGATCGTAGTAAAAAAGTTGTTTACGCTGTTCGCCCATAATGAGTGAATTTTTTTCGAAGCTTAGCTGGGCATTGTTTTTCTCGTTAAAATAATAAATATTTGCCAGACTATCGATACGCTGCAACTCACTATCACAAATACGGATTTGATTTTTCAGGTCGTTGATTTTAGCATTGAATTGCGATTGAATGACCGTATTGTTGTTCAGGAAATCGAGCATGGCATTTTCGACCACTTTCACCTGCGATATATTTTTTGTTTTCAACCGGATATAAACCCTGTCGCGCATGCGCACATTCATAGTGTCGGAAAGCGAGTGCGAGTCCATAAAATCGACTTTATCGGCCACACTGTCGCGCATAAAGTCGATCATATAAAATGCTGCAAGCTCAGCGATATTATTGGCCACACTATCGGGCAGGTTCAACTTTCCTGAAAGTGAGGTATAGGGATTTCGCGGATCAGAGTTTTCGAGTTGCCGAAAAACCTGGCGAACTGTTTGTGCATCGGCACCCAAAATCAGGGCTGTACCTTCGGCTTTGTATATACGGGCTGTGGGGCGTGAGAGGTAGAGGCCCACGGCAACTCCGGCAACCACTGTGACAGTTACATACCATTTGCGACGGTAGATAAGTCGCGACAACTTGCCCATATAAACCAGTAAACCATGAAAGGCTTTGCTTATCCAGGCAAAAAGCATTGATAAAAGATCCAGTAAATTAATCTCGTTTTGTTTTTTTTCTTCCATAATTATTTAATCGCAATAATATTTTTAGTCTTTATTCTGTTCATTCTCATCATCAGTTTCGGTCCAGTAGGGAGGTTCATCTACTTCGGACTCCTCCTCTTCATCCCAAACCTTAACCGGACGCTGCGGACCCTGTTTGTAAAAAACAGCAGCGCAAAATAGCCCCGAAATACCTCCTGCCAGATGCCCTTCCCACGATACAGGGTCGTTTGCCTGCCAGGGAAACAAATGCCAGAACATATTTCCGTACAAAAAAGTAACGACAAAAGATATGGCAATAAGCGGCACATACCGACGAATCAAGCCACTGAAAAACAAGAATGAAGCAAGTGCATACACCATTCCGCTTGCTCCCACATGCCAACTCTCGCGCCCTACCAACCACAATATAAAACCGCTGGTGAGGTATAGCCACAAGAACACTTTACTGGCAATTTGTTTGTAAAAATAATACAATGCCGTGGATAATACAAAAAAAGAAATTGTATTGTTTAATAAATGTGACCATCCCGAGTGCACAAAAACATAGCTAAGGATAGTCCATAACCGACTCATATCGCGCGGAAAAACCCCTGCTTTATGAAAATCCCAGCCCATTCCCCTTTCGAGGATAAAAACCAGAAACATTAATAAAGTCAGGACGGCAGGAATAAAAGCTGTATAAAAAATCCGTCGGGTTTCCTGCTGTCTGTTTTCGTTGTTTTGCATCTCAGCAATTTTGTTTATACGCAAATTTACGATTTTTCTAATTGATAACGTATATTTTTTCATTAAATTATATAGTCTGTTTGAAAAGTTTAAATTGTATAAAGCTAAAATTCATATTTACAGAGGATAACAAAACAAGGGTTGTAACATATTCCTGCATAATATTACAGTTACTGAAATTACTTAATTTTGGTTACTGATAATTTTGTAATTACAATAATTTTAAATAAATTGCGAACCAATTCAGACCGATAAAATACAATCTGAAAATAAATATAAAAGCCCCGGGTTTTATATTTATTCCACTGTTGCAAGTTTACAATATAACACTAATACTATATGAGTTACCTCAATTTTGATAAAGCGCTGTTGATGAATCTTGAACGATCGTTGTCCAAAGAAATGATCCGTACAAATCGGGCAGGAGCTTATAACAGTACCACACTTATCGATTGTAATACCCGCAAATATCACGGTCAGCTGGTTATTCCGCTTCCCGACATCGACGATTCAAATCATGTATTGCTGTCGTCGCTCGACGAAACGGTGATTCAGCATGGTGCTGAATTCAACCTTGGTATTCATAAATACGAAGGAAATAATTTCAGCCCCAACGGACATAAATATATTCGCCAGTTCGATTGCGAAGTAATTTCGCGCACTGTATACCGTGTAGGTGGCGTGGTGCTTTCGAAAGAACGCCTGCTCGTTTCGTTTGAGCCCCGTGTGCTGTTTAAATACACTTTACTCGATGCACATTCGCCTACCACTTTACGCTTCAAACCATTTTTGGCTTTTCGCAGCGTAAACAATCTCACGCATCAAAACGATCTGGCCAACAATTCGTACTCCGAAGTAAACAATGGCACGCGTATGTGCCTTTACGATAACTATCCATGCCTTTTTATGCAGTTTTCGAAGAAAAACACATATGTACACAATCCCGACTGGTACAAAAATATTGAATACTACAAGGAGAAGGAACGTGGTTACGAATATCTCGAAGACTTAATGGTTCCGGGTTATTTTGAAATGCCCATAAAAAAAGGCGAATCCATTATTTTCTCGGCAGGTATCAGCGAAGTATCACCCCGAAAACTGGCACAGTTGTGGGATACCGAACTCGAAAAACGACAGCCGCGTACCGATATGTTTAGCTGCCTGAAAAACTCTGCCCAGCAGTTCTACAAACGTGAAGGTGACCGAACCTATCTGCTTGCCGGATATCCATGGTTCGGAGCACGCGCCCGCGATCAGTTTGTGGCGCTGCCGGGCTGCACACTGACCATCGACCGCATGGATTACTTCGACGATATAATGAAAACTTCGCTCGATGAAATACGAAAGTTCATGGCCGGTGACACTGAAGGAATTAAACTGGAAGGCATTGACGAACCCGATGTATTGCTTTGGTTACTATGGACTTTTCAGCAATATGCCAAAACCGTTTCGATAGAAAAAGCAGCCGAACGTTTTTCGGAAACAGCCACCGAAATTATTGCATTTATACGTAAACAAAAGCATCCAAACCTTTTTTTACATAACAATGGATTGCTGTATGTAAATGGCACCGAGAAACCAGCCACATGGATGAATGCAACCGAAGATGGTCTGCCAATTACGCCACGCACAGGTTATGTAGTTGAGATTAATGCCTTGTGGTACAACTGTCTGAAATTCGTTGCAGAACTTACGCGCGCAGCAGGCAACGAACATTCGGCCGACCTGCTCGACTATCAGGCTGAAATGGCCCGCGAATCGTTTGTACAAACGTTTTGGAACGGCACTTACCTGTACGATTATGTGGTGGGCACTTACAACGATCCGGAAGTGCGCCCGAATATGATTCTGGCTGTAGCACTGCCATACTCGCCGCTCGACCGCCAGCAGCAGAAATCGGTGCTGGACATTACCACCCGCGAACTTCTGACTCCTAAAGGACTGAGAACAATAAGTCCCAAAAGCGGCTCGTACCGTCCGATATATATCGGTGGAATGCTTGAGCGTAACCGAAACTATCACAACGGGCCCGTCTGGCCCTGCACTTTCGGAGCTTTTGCGGCAGCCTATCTGCGTATTTATAAGGGAAGTGGAAAATCCTTTATCGAGCGTATGTTATTGGGCTTCGAAGCTGAGATGACAGAATTATGTGTGGGCACTATCCCCGAACTTTTCGACGGGAACCCACCTTTTAAAGGACACGGAGGAATGTCGTTTGCCATGAGTGTGGCTGAGGTATTGAGAGTATTGGATTTTTTGAAAAAATACGAAAACTAATTGTTGAAGATGAAGGCATTAATGTTTGGATGGGAATTCCCTCCACATATTCTGGGCGGATTAGGCACTGCAAGTTACGGACTTACAAAAGGAATGGCTTTGCAACCTGATATGGAAATTACGTTTGTGATTCCAAAGCCTCATGGCGACGAAGATCAGAGCTTTCTGAAAATAATTGGTGCATGCAATGTGCCTGTGGTTTGGAAAGAAAACGACTGGCAACATGTAAACCATCGTATCGGGCATCTGATGCATCCCGATGAATACTTCTGGCTCCGCAATGGTATAAAATACGATTTCTCACGCATTTATACCAACGACCTGGGTTGCATCGATTTTTCAGGCCGATATCCGGACAATCTGCTCGAGGAAATATCAAATTATGAAGCTGTGGCCAGCGTACTTGCTAATCAGATAGATTTCGACATTATACACTCACACGACTGGCTGACATATCCTGCAGGTGTGTTTGCAAAACAAATTACCGGCAAACCACTTGTCATTCACGTACATGCCACCGATTTCGACCGCAGCCGCGGCCAGGTTAACCCTACTGTGTACAGCATTGAAAAACGCGGTATGGACATGGCCGATCATATCATGACGGTGAGCGATTTGACACGAAAAATAGTAATTGAAAAATACCATCAGGATCCGCGAAAGGTGACTACCGTACACAATGCTGTAGAACCTTTACCCGATGCCGATTCGTTTACAAAAACCCCGCGCCGCGATAAGGTGGTTACTTTCTTAGGACGCATTACCATGCAAAAAGGACCTGAATACTTTGTGGAAGCGGCGCATCGCGTACTTCAGAAAACAAAAGGTGTTCGTTTTGTGATGGCCGGAAGCGGAGATATGATGAATGCCATGATAGACCTTGCTGCCAAACGTGGCATTGCCGATAGATTTCATTTTACAGGCTTCCTGAAAGGTCGTCAGGTACACGAAATGCTTGCCGAAAGCGATGTGTATATTATGCCTTCGGTATCGGAACCCTTTGGAATTTCCCCACTCGAAGCCATGCAGGTCGGTACACCAACCATTATTTCGAAACAATCGGGCTGTGCCGAAATTCTGACACATGCCATCAAAACCGATTATTGGGATATCGATGCTATGGCAGATGCCATTTATTCTATTGTGAAAAATCCGGCCATGTACAACAGTCTTCGTGATCTCGGCCGCGAAGAAGTTAACAATATCAAGTGGTACGATGCAGGAATGAAAGTCAGAAGCATTTACGACAGTGTAATGAAATAATGACATTTTGCAATCACTAATACAGATACAAAAACGACAACAACTTATTAACTACTAATAATATGCGAAACATTTGCTTTTACTTTCAGATACATCAACCCCTGAGGCTTAAACGCTACCGTTTCTTTGAGATAGGCCAGGATCATTATTATTACGACGATTTTCAGACCGAAGACAGAATCCGTACTTTGGTTGAACAATCGTATCTGACTGCCAACCGCTCTATTTCTGAAATGATCCGCAGTTCGAACGGCAAATTCAAGTGCGCCTTTTCAATATCCGGAGTTGCGCTCGAACAGCTTGAGCAATATGCTCCCGAAGTAATCGACAGTTTTAAGGAACTTGCAAACACCGGAAGTGTGGAGTTTTTGGGCGAAACATACGCTCATTCATTGTCGTCAATTTATGACACAAACGAATTCGAAAGTCAGATAAAAGCACATGCCGATAAAATTGAATCGCTTTTCGGACAACGTCCGACAGCATTCCGCAATTCCGAACTGATTTATTCAGACGAAATCGGGGAAATTATTTCCAAAGCCGGTTTTAAAGTAATGCTCATCGACGAGGCCAAACATATTCTGGGTTGGAAAAGCCCTAACTTCGTATACAACCACTCGTATATCAGCAAGTTCAAACTGCTGATTCGCAATCAGAAACTCAGCGATGATATAGGTTTCCGTTTTTCGCACAACAACTGGCACGATTATCCGCTAACAGCCGAAAAGTTTATTGGTTGGCTGGCTGCCATGCCTGAAAATGAGAAGATTGTGAACTTATGGATGAGCTACGAGTCGTTCGGATTGTATCAACCTGCATTTACAGGAATCTTTGACTTTCTGAAAGCTCTCCCATATCATGCCATGGAGCAGAAAATGAGTTTTGTAACGCCTACCGAGGCTGCTAAGAAAAACGAAAGTGCCGGCGCCATTACAATCCCATATCCTATCAGTTGGGCCGGACATGAAAAAGATTTGAGCCCATGGACAGGCAACGACCTGCAGCAAGAAGCTCTGAATAAGCTATATGCTGTGGGCGAACGTGTGCGCTTGTGCCAGGACAAATCGCTGCAACACGACTGGTTGATGCTTCAATCTACAGATCATTTCCGGTATATGAGCCATAAAGATGCAGTTGGTACCAATTACGATAACGCCTACGAAGCATTTATGAATTATATGAATGTGCTGGCTGATTTTCTCGAACGTGTGGATTATCAATACCCTACAAGTATTGAAAACGAAGAGCTGAACGAACTTCTGAAAACAATCAATAATCAGGACAAGGAAATTGAGGAGCTTCAGGCTGAAGTAAAAAAACTAAGAGCCCGAAAAACCAAAAGCTCGGAAGTATAACATTAAAAATCAGGCTGCTCTTATTCAAAGAAGCAGCCTGATTTTTAATACTTATTTCTTTATCAGTTTTAGCTGTACACGCTTTCGCACAGCATCCACTTCGAGCACCTGCACACGTACATGCTGATGCAGCGCCACCACTTCGGCCGGATTTGTGATAAATTTATCGGCCATATTC
>JAGPIU010000017.1:6899-10158 GCA_018054805.1 Paludibacter sp.
TTATTTCTTTATCAGTTTTAGCTGTACACGCTTTCGCACAGCATCCACTTCGAGCACCTGCACACGTACATGCTGATGCAGCGCCACCACTTCGGCCGGATTTGTGATAAATTTATCGGCCATATTCGAGATATGTATCAGTCCGTTTTCCTTAATGCCCACATCCACAAAAGCTCCGAAATTCGTAATATTCGTCACAATACCCGGAAGTTCCATGCCTGAATGCAAATCGGCAATTGTCTTCACATTTGGGTCGAATTCAAACACTTTCACGCCTTCGCGCGGATCGCGACCGGGCTTTTCAAGTTCTTCGAGTATATCGGTAAGCGTGGGAATTCCTACTTTGTCGCTTACATATTTTTGTTTTTCAATGCTTTGAATCAGTGTTTTGTTTCGCACCAGTTCCTTTACTGCCACACCCAGATCCTTCGACATTTTTTCCACAATCTGATAACTTTCAGGATGCACAGCCGAGTTATCGAGCGGATTTTCAGCATCGGGAATGCGCAAAAAGCCTGCACATTGCTCAAAAGTCTTTGCTCCCATTTTAGGAACTTTCAATAAATCCCTACGACTTCTGAACGCACCATTTTCAGCCCTGTAAGTCACAATATTCTGTGCAAGCTGAGGGCCGAGACCAGATATATAAGTCAGCAAATGCTTACTCGCCGTATTCAGGTTCACTCCTACCCTGTTCACTGCATTTTCAACAGTCTGGTCGAGTGCCTTTTTAAGCTGCGCCTGATCCACATCGTGCTGATACTGTCCCACACCAATCGATTTCGGGTCGATTTTCACCAGCTCAGCCAGCGGATCCATCAAACGGCGACCAATAGACACAGCACCACGCACAGTGACATCGTAATCCGGAAATTCCTCACGCGCCGTTTTCGACGCCGAATATATCGAAGCGCCATTTTCGCTTACCACAAAAACTTTCACTTCGCGGTCGTAGCGGATATTCTGAATAAAATGTTCGGTTTCGCGACTCGCTGTTCCGTTTCCGATAGCTATGGCCTGAATATCATAAGCTTCCACCATTTTCTGAATTTTACGCATGGCTTGCGCATATTCATTCTGAGGCGAATGCGGATAAATGGTTTCGTTGTGAAGCAGATTTCCCTGCGCATCGAGACAAACAATTTTACAGCCCGTGCGATAACCGGGATCAACACCGAGCGTACGTTTCTGTCCCAAAGGCGGCGCCAGCAAAAGCTGACGGAGATTTTCTGCAAATACGCGAATGGCCTCGGTATCAGCTTTGGCCTTACTTTCGGCAGCAAATTCGTTTTCCACAGCGGGTTTCAGCAGTCGTTTATATGCATCTTTCACTGCTTCGGCCACCTGATCGGCAGCTTCGTTATCGGCTCTTACAAAAATACGCTCGAGTCGTTCCAGACAACGATCATCATCCGGATTAATGCTCACACGCAGAAAACCTTCTGCCTCACCACGACGCATAGCCAGCAGGCGATGTGACGAGCAACGGCTCAGCTTTTCGCTCATTTCAAAATAATCGCGGTATTTTTGCGCTTCCTCTTCTTTGCCTTTAATAATCTTCGAACTGATAACCGCATCGAATGCAAAATTCCTACGCACCGCATTTCGGGCATTTTCGCTTTCGTTTACCCATTCGGCAATAATATCGCGTGCACCTGCAAGAGCGTCGGCAGTTGTTTCCACATTTTCGCCGGTAAACTGCTGCGCCATACGTTCCACATCCCCACTATTCTGCTTCATTATCATTTTAGCAAGCGGTTCAAGCCCTTTCT
Organism: Paludibacter sp.; assembly: GCA_018054805.1. The sequence goes on from JAGPIU010000017.1 coordinate 8,672, forward strand.
CGCGGGCAATTTCGGCGCGGGTTCGGCGTTTTGGTTTGAATGGTAAGTAAATATCCTCGAGTTCGGTGCTATTCCAGCAATTTTCGATACGCCTCCGTAGTTCATCGGTGAGTTTATCCTGCTCTTCAATGGTTTTTAGCACCGTTTCGCGGCGCTTGAGCAATTCGCAAAGTTTATCGTATTGTTCGCGGGTATCGGCAAGCTGCACCTCGTCCATACCATCAGTCATCTCTTTACGGTAACGACTGATAAAAGGAATTGTAGCGCCTTCGTCGAGCAATCGGATAGCATTACGAATCTGTTTTTCGGAAAGTTGCAGCGAATCTGCAATCAGTTTAATAATCTGAGGGTTATCTGAAGACATGAAAAAATAATTGATTTGAATATTTTATCCGACAATGGAAAAAGGGAAAAATAAGAAAAACAGATTTAATGCAATATTTTGAAAATAAGCTCTTTCATTAGCTGACCGTCTTCCACACCATTACTTTCGATACCTTTGCCACGGGCATCGGTTTCGCGAATCCAGGTGATAATGTTCATAGTTTTCCATGCACCAAAAACTTTGGAAGCTGCTTCGAAATCTTTTACAAAATAGGGATTAATTTTAAGTTCGGAAGCCACTGCGCCCTGACTTTTATCGCTCAGGTAATGATAAATCATCAAGCTGCTAAAAAAGTTAAATAACTGCGAAAGCACCACCACATTGGGATTATTCTTTTTATTATCAGCAAAATAACGAATGATGCGGTTTGCTTTTACAACATCTCTTTTGATTAACGCAGCCTGAAGTTCGAACACATTAAAATCCTTACTGATACCAATGTTTTTTTCGACATGCTCGGGTGTAATGCGGTTAGTGTCGGAAGGTTTTGTAAGCAAAAGTTTATTCAGTTCGTTAGCCACCTTGCTCAGGTCAGTGCCCAGAAAATCGGTAAGCATCTGTATGGCCTTTTCGTCGACCATTACATTTTTCGATTTTGCATAACGGTTAATCCAGGCGCCCATTTCGTAGTCGCGCAGTTTCACCGATTCGAAAACAACGCCGGTTTTAGCAATATCCAGCATCCATTTTTTACGTTTATCGGGCGTTCCGTATTTATACGCAAAAACCAGAATCGTCGAAGAAAGTGTTTTTTGCAAATAGTACTGTAATGGTTCCCAATCTTTTATCATTTGCGCCTCACGCACCACCACAATCTGATATGGTGACATCATCGGATATCGTTTGGCGGCATTGACTATCGTAGTCATATCCGTATCCTTGCCATACACCACAGTAAGGTCGAACTCACGCTGACTTTCGTCCAGAATTTCATTCTGAATAAAATCAGTAATTACATCAATATAATAAGCCTCTTCGCCCATAAGCAAATAAAGAGGCGCATATGATTTACGCCTCAGTTCGCTCATTACATTTTCAAACGAAAGTCCTGCCTGTTTAGCCATGGAAAATATAGTATGGAGTGAATAGTTAGTAGTGAATA
>JAGPIU010000196.1 GCA_018054805.1 Paludibacter sp.
GTATTTATGGCTAATGCAGGTGGCGCCTGGGATAATGCAAAGAAATATATCGAAGAAGGAAATCTTGGCGGTAAAGGTTCGGATAATCACAAAGCAACCGTTGTGGGCGATACAGTGGGCGATCCGTTCAAAGATACTTCAGGACCATCACTCAATATTCTTATCAAATTAATGAGTATGGTATCTATTGTAATGGCTGGCTTAACAGTCGCCTGGAGTTTGTTCTGACAAGAAGACTTAAATATTATATCTTTAAATCCGTCATACCGTAATGGTATGACGGATTTTTTTATGCTTAGTGCTACTAAATAAAATGATTTTTTACACAATAAAAAATAATATTCTTGCCTGAAAGTCTCAGATTGTTATCTTTGTAAATGCTTAATTACGAAACAATTTTTAAAATATGAATAAAGACTTATCAACCGAAATGTTTCATTATGGTGCAATTGGAAACTGTCGCACAGCAGCTCTTGTATCCGATAAAGGTAGCATCGATTGGCTCTGTTTACCCGATTTCGACTCCGCATCTGTATTTGCATCAATTCTCGACAAGGAAAAGGGCGGCCATTTTAGTATCAATACCAACGGTTATAACATAAACCAGCGATACATTGCGCATACAAATATACTTTGCACCTCTTTTGTAGCCGAGGATGCGGCTTTCGATGTACTCGACTTTATGCCACGATATCGCATTGGCGAGTACGATACACATTATCTTCCGGCAGAAGTTTACAGATATATCAAGGTTCGCAAAGGTCGTCCGCGCTTTCGTCCTGAATTTTTCCCGGCAATGAATTATGCCCGGGATAAGCCTTCGTATTTTATTAATGATGATTATATTAAGGTTTTTGCCGAAGATAATCTTTATGATACATTTTATCTTTATAGCTCGTTTGATTTTAATAAAATTTTAAATGGCGATGAGATTGAATTATCGGAAGATGGTTTCTTTTTAATTTCGTATAATCAAAAACTGATAAACATAAATATCAACCGTGTTGATCTTGAATATCAGAGAACAAAAGTATATTGGCGAAACTGGAGTAACCGCACATTTCAATATTCACAGTACAACGACAGAGTGGAACGAAGCGTATTGGTACTGAAGCTAATGTCGTATCAACCAAGTGGTGCTGTTTTGGCTGCATTGACGACCAGTCTTCCTGAGTCGATAGGCGAGGTGCGCAATTGGGATTATCGCTTTTGCTGGCTACGCGATGCCTCCATGTCTATAGACACTTTACTTGCTGTGGGTCATCAGGGTGCTGCCAAACGATTTATGGGATTTATTAAAACTATTATCCGTAAAAAATCGGATAACTTTCAGATAATGTACGGCATAAGAGGCGAAAGAATGCTTACTGAAGAGATTCTGGATCATCTGAGCGGACATGAGAACTCGAAACCGGTTCGTATTGGCAACGATGCTTATCACCAGAAACAAAACGATTCGTTTGGTTATCTGATGGATGTGATTTATCAATATTACAGGTTCTTTCCCGGCACACTCGACGAGATTGAGGATATGTTCGAAGTTGTGAAAAATATTGTACGGACTGTAAGCCGTGACTGGCGCGAACCCGACAAAGGGATTTGGGAAATTCGTGGCGCAGAGCAACATTTTGTATTCTCAAAAGTAATGTCGTGGGTAGCTCTGGATCGTGCTGTAAGTATTGCCGCGATTCTGAATAAAAAGGATTTCGAAGATAAATGGAAAACAATTGCTGATGAAATTCGGGAAGACGTGATGACTTTTGGCTGGAACGATAAAATTCAAAGCTTTACTCAGACTTATGCAAATACGGAAATGGATTCTTCATTGCTGCTGATGGAAGAATATGGATTTATTGAAGGTGATAACGAACGTTATATGAAAACTGTAGATTCAGTATATAAATCTCTTTACAATAATGGATTAATGTATCGATATAATAGCGAGGATGATTTCGGAAAACCAACTTCAGCCTTTACCATTTGTACTTTTTGGATGGTGCGGGCACTTTTTGTAGTGGGACGGCACGAAGAAGCCCGAATGATTTTTGATAAGCTATTGAGCTATTCAAATCATTTGGGCCTTTTCAGTGAAGATCTTGATTTCGAATCAAAGCGTCAGTTAGGGAACTTTCCGCAGGCTTATTCTCATTTGGCATTGATTAATACCGCCAAGCTTTTTGCCGATAAGGTTGAACTCTCGCGCTTTATTCGCCCCTGATTTTAGTCAGAAATTATATCTAAAAGTGGTAATACTTTCGATTGCGATTTGACACTGTAACGTGCCACTTCCGAAATATTACCTACTTTTATGGTATATGCAAAATCGGGCAGTTCACGGAAAGTGTCCTCATCAGTTGTATCGTCGCCAATAGCCATAATAAAGTCGAAATTTTGAGTTGCCAATAATCTTCGTGCCTCTGAGCCTTTTGTGTGTACCGGCGATTTTATTTCAATAATTTTGTTTCCACGCATAATCTGTAAACCCAGCCGTGCACATGGAATCATCAGAGCTTCGAAAAGTTGCTGTTCACGCAATGAAGCCAGCCATGTGTCCACATTGCGATAATGCCATACAAGTGTGGTGTTTTTTTCTTCAATTTTCGAACGCGGGGTTTTATCTACAAAGTTCTGAACAATTTCCATAATTTCGTTATCCCATGGCTTTTCGTCGCCAATATTATCCACCCAAACTCCGTGTTCTTTATAACATGCACCATGTTCGGCAGCCAAATCTATTGCAAGGCTTCCAAACCATTCTTCGAGCGTGTCACGATCGCGTCCGCTGCTGATAACCACTTTGTTTTTAGGATCGGAAGCCAGTTTATTCAGGAGTTTATAAGTTTCCTTTGTCGGTACAGCATCTTCTGGTCGGCTTTTGAACGCCGATAGTGTGCCATCATAATCAAGAATAAACAAGCGCTTCTGCGAATTACGATATTCAGTTTGAATTTTTATTTTGGCTTGATAATCAATGCGCTCTGTATTCAGATTTTCGTTACGTAAATTAATTGCTTTCAGTTCATTCACAAAATCATTGGCCCATTTATTCACCGATTTTCTCGAAACAGATTGTTGCATTTTTTTCAAAC
>JAGPIU010000197.1 GCA_018054805.1 Paludibacter sp.
ATTACGCCTCAGGCAATTATCAAAGGAGAACGAAATGCACTGGGCAAACAGGAAAATGCTTATGTGGAAACTGAGCACAAACATGATATTGCTGCCGATCCGGTGGTGCAATATATGTCGAAACCTGCCCTTGAAAAGGCCATTGCAAGAACTAAAAAGGCTATGCAAGATGCTGCTAAAAAACTCGAATTCCTCGAAGCTGCACAACTTCGTGACGAACTCATAAAACTTGAAGACCTACTGAAAACCAAATAATTAAAAAAGTCCTGAGTTTTTCAATTCAGGACTTTTTTAATGTGTAGTTTTACAAATACGGATTATTCACCTTCTCATTTCCTATTGTGGTTGAGGGACCATGCCCGGAATAAACTACAGTGGAGTCGGGTAGGGGTAATAATCTGTTTTGAATTGAGCGTATTAATGTGGCATAATCGCCTTGTTCCAGATCCGTTCTACCAATCGAACCATTAAAAAGCACATCACCTGCAAATAAAACTCCCTCATTTTCAGAATAAAACGCCATACTTCCAGGAGAATGGCCAGGCACGTGTAAGGCAATGAATTTTGAATTTCCAAAACAAATTTCCTGATTGTCTTCAATATACGCACCCAGTTCCTGAGCTTCTCCACTAAATGGCAAACCAAACATTCGGGCTTGTGTCAGCATTTTGGCAATCAGAAATTCGTCTTCTTTTGCTGCTTCAGGTTTCAGGCCATAAGTATCTGTTACAAAACGATTTCCAAACTGATGATCGAGATGCAAATGCGTGTTGAGCAAACGTTTCAATATCAGATTATTTTCCTGAATATAGTTTTTCAACTGAAGTTGTTCGCTTTCGTTAAAACAACCCGCATCAATCAATACTGCTTCAAGTGTTTCGTCAAAAACTAAATATGTATTCTCCTGAAAAGGACTGAATGTAAATGTTTTAATTGTCATATGCTTTTGGCGCAATATATAATTAGTAGTATCTTATCTTTGTTCTTTTATCTTTTACAATGGCACATAAACCACTTTCTTGGTTTTAAAAAACTCCTGACTGAAATAATCGCTGATTTCGTAAGTGTCGGCAATATTTTTATACGGTAGTATCTCATGCTGCAACTCACCACCTTTCAGACAAATAAGTCCGTTGGGCATAGCATTTTGCGATTTTGGTGAAATGTTCTTTTTTACCAGCTTTACCAAATCGTCGAGCGGCATTACGGCACGACTCACCACGAAATCAAACTTTGCTTTCTCTTCCTGCACACGCTCATGTTTCAACACTATGTTTTTTAATCCGATAGCATTCGAAACTTCGGTTCCAACTTTAATTTTTTTTCCAATCGAATCGATCAGCGTAAATTTTACCTCTGGAAACATAATGGCCAATGGCACACCGGGAAATCCTCCACCAGTGCCCACATCGAGAATTGTAGTGTTAGGCTTAAACCTTATTACCTGCGCAATAGCCAGTGAATGAAGCACATGATGTTCATAGAGATTCTCAATATCTTTACGTGAAATCACATTTATTTTCGAATTCCAATCGAGATACAAGTCATATAAAGCTTCGAACTGCGATATTTGTGTGGCATCCAATTCGGGAAAGTATTTCTTTATTTGTTCCATTGAGTGTAACTTTTTTATACGAATACAAAGTTAGTTCAATATTTTCAATCCTGAAAAACTGATAATGTTATTTGATCTGAATTCCTAATATAATGTATAAGAAGCATTTAATCTTAAGTGCAAGAATTTAAAATCAGCTTTTTTTATTTTTTGCATATAAATTCCTATCTTTGCAGCCGTTTTCGATATCAATATTTAATCATAAAGTGTTGATTTTGAAATAAAAAAATGATATTTATTTAATATTATTCATATTAGCCGAATAATTCATCAGGATAAACATTTCTGTATATCTTTTTGATTTTCAGCAAACAATAAAAAATTTAAGATATGAAAGCTTACGTTTTTCCCGGTCAGGGAGCACAATTTGTGGGTATGGGCAAAGACCTTTACGAACAATCGCCACTGGCAAAAAAACTTTTCGAAAAGGCCAATGAAATTCTTGGATTTCGCATAACCGACCTTATGTTCGAAGGAACTCCCGAAGACCTGAAACAAACTAAAGTAACACAACCTGCTGTTTTTCTGCATTCAGTAATTTCCGCATTTGTGTTAGGCGATGATTTCAAACCCGATATGGTCGCCGGACATTCATTAGGAGAATTTTCGGCTTTAGTAGCTGCACGCGCACTCTCATTCGAAGATGGTCTGAGACTTGTGTATGCTCGTGCAATGGCCATGCAAAAAGCCTGCGAAGTAGAACCTTCGACCATGGCTGCTGTACTCGGACTAAGCGACGAAGATGTGGAAGAAGTTTGCGACAGTATCACACAATTAGTCGTAGTTCCTGCCAATTATAACTGCCCCGGACAATTGGTTATTTCAGGCTCAATTGAAGGAATTGATAAAGCCTGCGAATTGCTTAAAGAAAAAGGAGCTAAGCGTGCTTTAAAACTTCCCGTGGGCGGAGCTTTCCACTCTCCATTAATGCAACCTGCCAGCGAAGAACTTCAGGCTGCAATTAACAGTACTGCATTCTCAAGCCCAGTTTGCCCTGTTTATCAAAATGTTAACGCATATCCACAAACTGATCCTGAACAAATCAAACAAAATCTGATTGCACAGCTTACTGCACCGGTTCGTTGGACACAAACCGTTAAAAACATGGTAACCGACGGAGCTGATTTGTTTGTGGAGTTAGGCCCTGGAGATGTATTGAAAGGTCTTGTAAAAAAGATTTCAGCAGGAGTTGAAGTAGCATAATAACCACAAAATAAATAAAGATGCGGATAACTTAGTATATCTGCATCTTTTTTTATTTACAGTACAGCAATAGAGTTTTTTTTGTATTTTTGTGTCTTCATAATTTTAAAAGAAGATAACTTCAGATAAATCAGATAATCATTCTTTAATTCATTATAATTAATGTACAGAACACACACTTGTGGCGAACTTCGCCTTTCAAATGCAGGACAAAAAGTTACACTTTCAGGTTGGGTGCACAAAGCACGTAAAATGGGAGGAATGAC
>JAGPIU010000198.1 GCA_018054805.1 Paludibacter sp.
CTTACGAGGAAATGACCGAAAACAAGCGATTCGACACCATGAATGCTGTAGGTTTTCACATTCCAGGCCAATTCGACAAAGTGCTCGATATCAACTATTGCTGGCTTCAGGGCAGTAAATCGAACGAACTGCGCAACGAAATTCGCCGCTATGCGCTGGAAAAAGGGCTCACATTCTTCGATATACGCAATCACGAAGGTTTTCTGCGCACCATGATGGTTCGCAGCACTTCCACAGGCGAACTTATGCTCATTGTGGTTTTTTATCACGAAGATGTGGAAGCCCGCGAAGCGCTTCTCACACATTTGGCTGAAACATTCCCGGAAATTACCTCGCTGCTGTATGTGATAAACTCAAAAGCAAACGATACCATTACCGATCAGGAAATTATCACATTCAAAGGAGCCGATTGCATTTATGAAGAAATGGAAGGATTGAAATTCAAAATCGGTCCTAAATCATTCTACCAGACCAACTCCGAGCAGGCTTACGAACTTTACAAGGTTGCACGTAACTTTGCGCAACTTACAGGAAACGAACTGGTTTACGACCTTTATACAGGCACAGGAACCATTGCTAATTTTGTAGCGCATCAGGCCCGTCAGGTAGTGGGAATCGAATATGTGCCCGAAGCCATTGAAGATGCCAAAATCAATTCAGCCATCAATAATATCGACAATACGCTGTTTTATGCCGGCGATATGAAGGATATTCTGAACGAGGATTTTATCCAAAAGCACGGTCGTCCTGATGTAATTATTACCGATCCGCCACGCGCCGGAATGCACGAAGATGTGATTGAAGCCATGCTTTTTGCCGACCCGAAACGCATTGTGTATGTAAGTTGCAACGCTGCCACACAGGCCCGCGACCTTAATTTACTCGACAAAGCTTACAAAGTAACGGCAGTGCAACCTGTGGATATGTTCCCGCATACCCATCATGTGGAAAATGTGGTATTACTCGAAAAAAGAGATTTGTAAAACGAAATGAAAATCATCACGGCTCAAAATATCGACTTTCTGAAAGATGGCTGCGTAGCTACTGTCGGCTTTTTCGATGGTGTGCATCGCGGTCACCGCTTTCTGATCGAAAATCTGAAAGCAAAAGCTGCTGAGTCCGGTTTGAAAAGTCTGGTCGTCACTTTTGCCATTCACCCACGAAAAGTGCTGCAATCCGATTTTCAACCCTTACTGCTTTCGTCGCTGCACGAAAAACTCGAACAGCTATCTTCAACCGGCGTTGATGCCTGTGTATTGCTCGAATTTTCGCCTGAAATGGCACAACTCACCGCGCAGCAATTTCTGAAAACCGTACTTTTCGATCGCTATCAGGTGCGGGCATTGCTTGTAGGCCACGATCATCGCTTTGGCCGCAATCGCGCCGAAGGTTTCGACGACTATGTACGTTATGGCGAACAAATGGGCATGAAGGTTATTCAGGCTGAACGATTTTATACTGCTGAATTTCCTCATATCAGCTCTTCGGATGTACGGAAAGCGCTTCAGGAGGGCGACGTACAGAAAGCTGCCAACATACTTACTTATCCTTATGGCTTTGGCGGACATGTGGTGAATGGCTTCCGTGTGGGACGAAAAATCGGCTTCCCCACTGCCAACATAAAACCCGACGAACCGGACAAACTGATTCCTGCTTTGGGAGTTTATGAAGTATTGGTGAATATTGACAGCGAGCGGCACCGCGGCATGATGAATATCGGACATCGTCCCACACTCGAAAATGGGGAGAATATCAGCCTCGAAGTACATATTTTCAACTTCAACCGCGACATTTACAACACCCGCGTAGAAGTAAGTTTTGTACGACGCATTCGAAGCGAAAAGAAGTTCAACTCTGTCGACGAACTGATTACTCAACTCGAAACCGACAAAAGAAATATACTTGAGGGGAAATAATTCCAAATGATTTTATATTAAATCAAACGGAAATAACAAATTTTTCTATCTTTGCATTGTATAACCACAAAACAATGAAAATGAGTACTGAAGAATTAAAACTACAAATTTTCCGACAAGTAGATGCCTTGGATGCAAACAAACTCAGAGAGCTCCATGGAATTATGCGCAATTTCATCAATAGCAACAAAAACATTGATGATTGGGCACAAATGAGTGATTCTGAAAAGCAAGGAATTGAAGATGCGATATCTGAACTATCTCAAGGTAAATGCATTGTACATAATGATGTAATGGCTAATTTAGCAAGAAAATTCAATCGTGCATAAAGAAATTGTTTGGTTTCTTCGTATCTTTGATAGCCGACAGCATCCTGAAAAATTAAATTTAAAGACATAAGATTCTCATATTAAAATGCCGACCAAAGAATACAATCTTTAGTCGGCATTTTAAATAAATACAGCAGTTACGCTTTTGGCTGCCAGTAGCAAACTTTAGGCGATTCGATAGCGCCTTCAGCTTTCAGCTGTTTCATGGCTTTATCCACTTCTTTACGGTCGAGACCTGTGAGTTCAACCAACTTACCTGCGTTTATTGGCGCACCGGCTTTTTTCATTGCGTCCAATACCTGATCTTTTGTTTCCATAATGATTTTTCTTTATTGTGTTATACAAAAATTTTGAGGTTTCAGAGTTTCAGGGTTCCTTATTTCAAAGTTTCAGGGTTTCACGTTTCAAAGTTTGGGAGTTTCACGTTTCAGGGTTTGAGGGATTCACGTTTAAACCTGCTCAGAACTTTGAAACTTTGAAACCCTGAAACCAGTAACTTTAAAATAAGGAACTCTGAAACTCCAAACTATCCTTTCACGGTGTCTGAATATTCGTTCTTACTTTTTTCAGGAAATCCTGCATCCGTTCAGTGTCCTTATTTTCGATAATATCCAGAAGCGTTTTCAGCTCTGCACGGATATTCTCAATTTGCTGAGGCGAATAAGGATTAAACAAAATTTCGGAAAGCAGATAATCATCTTCCGAAAGAAGCCCCTTGGCAATATCCATGTGACGTTTAAAAGTTGTTCCGGGCGCTTCCTGATGCTTCATCACCGAAGCAAAAACAAGCGTTGAAGCAAACGGAATTGAAAGCGAATAAGCAATTGTTTCGTCGT
>JAGPIU010000199.1 GCA_018054805.1 Paludibacter sp.
CTCGACAAGAAACTCGAAGTGGGACGATATCATTCATGGGCAGTGCAGAAAGAGAGTTTGCCTGAATGTTTGAAAATCACCGCTGTGGACGAAGAAGGAATGATAATGGCTTTAGCACACAGAGAATATGATGTGCGTGGTGTTCAGTTTCATCCTGAATCGGTGCTGACCCCAAAAGGGGAAGAAATGCTGAAAAACTGGTTGACCTCCCCTGGCCCCTCCAAGGGAGGGGAATAGAACGTAAATCAAAGCTTTTCGTTATCCGAAGAATTTTGTTAATGACTATTCTTATAGAAATTTACAGTAAATAGAAATTTAATTATTTAGCTTCTCCTCCCCCTTGGGGGAGGTTGGGAGGGGGTATATGAAACAAATACTAAACAGATTATTCGACCATGAGTCGCTCACACGCGAAGAGGCTTCGGCAGTAATGAAAAACATAGCAGCAGGCACTTACAGCGATGCACAGATAGCTGCTTTTATATCAGTATATCTGATGCGAAGTATTGAACTCGAGGAAGTGATAGGGTTTCGTAATGCACTGCTCGAACTGGCTGTTCCAATGGATTTGTCGGAGTTTGATGCACTCGATATTGTGGGAACCGGTGGCGATGGAAAAAATACTTTCAATATTTCGACTTGCAGTTGTTTTGTAGTGGCCGGAGCGGGCTACAAAGTGGCCAAGCATGGAAATTACGGTGCAACATCGGTGAGTGGCTCGTCGAATGTACTCGAATATTACGGTGCTAAATTCACAACTGATATTGATATTGTAAAAAAATCACTCGACGAAGCAGGTTTTGCCTATCTTCACGCACCATTTTGCAATCCGGCCATGAAAAATGTGGCGCCTGTTCGTAAAAGTCTAGGCGTGCGTACATTCTTTAATGTGCTTGGTCCGCTTATCAGTCCTGTACGTCCTAATTATCAGTGTCTTGGCGTTTATAATCTGAAAATGATGCGGCTTTACAATTACATTTATCAAAATTTAGGTGTGCAGTATTCGGTGGTACACAGTCTCGATGGCTACGACGAGATTTCGCTGACAGACACAACTAAAATAATGACTAATGCCGGTGAATTTGTTTTTACACCTGAAGAACTTGGTTTTCAACGATTGAAACAGGAAGATTTGTGGGGCGGAAATACGATTGACGATGTAGCCACAATCTTTATGAATGTGCTTGAAAATAAAGCAACTGAAGCGCAAAAAAACGCAGTGATCATCAATTCGGCTGTGGCAATTCAAACGCGAATGCCGTTGAAATCAATTAAACAATGTATTGAAGAGGCTGAGCATTCGCTTGAAGGTGGTTATGCTAAGAATGTTTTCGGGAAATTTGTTGAAATTTACAGATAAGCCAATTAATTGACAAAATATTTGATACATTTACACATCGAAAAATGACAATCTTAGACAAAATAATAGCGCATAAAAAAACAGAAGTTTTTAATGCAAGGCAATCCACTTCGATTTCCGAGCTTGAAAACTCTCCAATGTTTTCGCGTACCTGTTTATCGTTGAAAAACAATCTTTTAAATTCCGAATCCGGTATTATTTCTGAGTTTAAGCGCAAATCGCCTTCACTGGGTTGGATACATGAACATGCTGATGTGGTAAAAGTTACATCGGGCTACAGTGCGGCAGGTGCTTCGGGAATTTCAATTCTTACTGATTCCGAATTCTTTGGAGGAACAGCGCAGGATTTGACAAATGCGCGACCGAATGTGCATTGTCCCATTTTACGAAAAGATTTTGTGATCGACGAATATCAGCTTTATGAAGCAAAAGCGATGGGTGCCGATGTCATTCTGCTGATTGCGGCTGCACTCACTGTAGAGCAAACGCTTAAGCTGGCCGAAAAAGCGCATGAACTCGGACTCGAAGTTTTGCTTGAAGTGCATAATGCTGAGGAACTTGCTCATGCCAATGATAGCGTAGATATGCTGGGAGTGAATAACCGGAACCTGAAGACTTTCGAACAGAGTATTCAGACCTCATTCGATTTGGCAGCTCTCATTCCTGATAATTTTGTAAAGGTCAGCGAAAGTGGCATCTCATCTGTAGAAACAGTAAAAGAGCTCCGGAAAATTGGTTATCGGGGTTTTTTAATGGGCGAGAATTTCATGAAAGAAAATCACCCGGATGTGGTACTCAATAGCTTTATTGAAAAACTGCGGATTTAAGCACATAGCGACCATTATATTAATAATTTATAGATATGAACCACGTAAAAAAGAATAAGGAATCAGAAAGTCATTTTTATCAACAATATCCTGCATTTAAAGGCTTTGTGAAAGTGTGCGGCATGAAAGAAAGTGCTAATGTTGAGGAAATATATAAACTTTCCCCCGATTTTATGGGTTTTATTTTTTATCCAAAATCGCCACGATATGTAGGAAATCTAGATCCTGCTGTATTGAAAAAAGTAGGTCCCGGAACGAAAAAGATTGGTGTTTTTGTAAATGAAGATGTGGACGACATTCTGACAGTAACTTATAAATATAAACTTGATGGCGTGCAACTGCATGGAAAAGAGAATATTATGCAATGTTACAAGTTAAGGGAAGCAGGACTTATGGTAATTAAGGCCTTCCCAATTGTGGAAGCCTGTAATTTCAGGGTTATGCATGCTTACGAACATTTCTGCGACTATTTTCTTTTCGATACAAAAACCGATAGTTACGGTGGTTCGGGGATAAAGTTTGATTGGTCGCTGCTCGATGAATATCATGGTACTACTCCCTTTATTCTGAGTGGTGGTATTACAGCAGCTGATGCTACCGATTTGATGAAGATTGAACATCCCAAACTTGCTGGAATCGACATAAACAGCAAATTTGAACTGGAGCCGGGTCTTAAAGATGAAGCCAAAATTCGGTCGTTTCTCAACATCCTGTACAAAAAGAAGATAGTATAAGGATTGAATTTTTAATTGCTTTATAAACAAATGTATATGAATAGAATTACCAAATTATTTAAAATAAAGGACAAAAATATTCTCTCGGTGTATTTTACAGCCGGTTTCCCAAAACTTGAAGATACTTTACCAACCTTACA
>JAGPIU010000200.1 GCA_018054805.1 Paludibacter sp.
AAAGCCATTATTGAATTTGCAGCCGTTTCGGAAATGATTTCGATGATGAAAGCCAAACTCGATGCCACCCGTGCACTTTTGTACGAAACAGCGCGATTTGTAGATGTGTATAAAGCATACGAAGGCATTGAAGCAACACGCAAACTGACACCAGAAGAAAAATCAGATTTCAAAGAATATCAGAAACTAGCCGATGCATTTACACCTATATTGAAAATGTTCTCGAGCGAATATGCCAATCAGAATGCCTATGACTCGATTCAGGTGCACGGCGGTTCAGGATTTATGAAAGATTATGCCTGCGAACGCATTTATCGCGACGCACGTATTCTGACCATTTACGAAGGAACATCACAATTACAAACTGTGGCAGCTATCCGCCACGTCACCACCGGCACATATCTGAAACAAATCCGTCATTACGAATCGCTGCCTATCAATCCTGAGTTCGACTCGATACGCAAACGCCTGATCACCATGACCAATCTGCTCGAACATTCGGTTGAACGTGTGAACGAAGCTAAAAGCCAGGAATATATCGACTTTCATGCCCGCAGACTCGTGGAAATGGCCGGACACATTGTAATGAGCTACCTGCTGATTATTGATGCTACGCGCGACAAAGAAGATTTGTTCCGCAAATCGGCCTTTATTTACAATAAATTTGCCGAAGTGGAAGTGCGCAAACACGCTACATTCATCAAAACTTTCGATGTGGAAGGGGTGGATTTGTACAAAGTAAAATAACCGCAGCTTCGCAACGGATTGTATAAAAAGAACTCCAACTGAAAATTTTCAGTTGGAGTTCTTGCATCAAAGCCCTTTCAAATCGTGTCCATCAGCATTTCGCATTTGCCACCTGCGACGCATAAAAGCATCAAGGCCAATAAGCAAGAACACAAGCGCTACAATATAAAAACTAAACATAAGAATCGACAACGATGATGAAGTCAAGTGAATCTCGGGTAAAGTAAAACTAAAGGCAAAATATACCTTCAAAATATAAACGCAGGCTGCCACCAATAAAAGCGACACAAACGAAATTCCCACCAGATTGAGGAAATAAGCTCTTTTACGTTTCTTTTCGGCCAGCAAAAACACCTTTTGCATGGTTTTGTACTGAAAATCGCCCGACACCGGAGGCCATTGTGTCGATTTGAGGGTCTGTTTTATTAATTTATCTTTCTCCATCCTGCATCTTTATTAAAGCTGAATTCAAGTTGTAAATGCAACTTGAATTCAGACATCAATTCAATTGCCTCCCAAATAATAAAGAGGCAATTGAAAAAAACATCGTTATTACTGAAGCTGTTGATATACATACAACTTCCCCCCTTTGGGGGCCAGGGGGTTGTTTTGCTACATATCGCTCAGTTCTAACCAACGCATCGATTTTTCGTCGATCAGCTCGATCAACTGTGCATGACGCTGCGAATCGGTCATAATCTCATCGGCAGTCAGCTGTCCCGAAGCCAGACGAGCTTCAATATCCGCCTTTTCCTGTTCAAGAGCAGGAATTTCGGCATCAAGTGCTTCCAGTTCCTTTTGTTCTTTGTACGAAAGCTTTCTTTTTTCAGGTTTTGCATTTGCCCCATCCGCATCACTATCCAGATCTTTGTTCTTTACTCTTTGCTCTTTGCTCTTTTGTTCCCCTTTAGAGGTTAGGGGTCTTTCTTCATTCTCAATCTCAGTCCAATCGCGGTAATCGGTATAATTTCCGGGGAAATCCTTCAACTCTGCATCGCCCTTAAACACAAGCAAATGATCGACCACTTTGTCCATAAAGTAACGGTCGTGACTTACCACAATCACACAACCTTTGAACGATTGCAGATAATCTTCGAGAATATTGAGCGTTACAATATCGAGGTCGTTGGTAGGTTCGTCGAGTACCAGAAAGTTTGGGTTTCGCATAAGCACTGTACACAGGTGCAGACGACGTTTTTCGCCTCCGCTAAGTTTGTACACATAGTTGTGCTGCGTTTCGGGCGTGAACAGGAAATGCTGCAAAAACTGTGAAGCCGACATTTTTTTTCCATTGCCCAAATGCACTTCTTCGGCTATATCGCGCACCACATCAATCACTTTTATCTGCTCGTCGAAAGCCAGTCCGTCCTGACTGTAATAGCCGAAAACCACAGTTTCGCCAATATCAAACGAACCACTGTCGGGCTTCACCTCGCCCAGCAACATTTTCAGGAACGTAGATTTTCCGGTACCGTTTTTACCCACAATTCCCATTTTTTCGTAACGGGCAAAATTGTAGTAGAAATTGTCCAGAATTTTCAGATCGCCATAAACTTTTGAGATATATTTGGCTTCGAAAATTTTTGAACCCAGATAACTCGCTTTCACGTCGAGCTGCACTTTGTCGTTATTGCGACGCTGTTTGGCACGTTGTTCAATTTCGTAAAAACGCTCGATACGCGATTTTGATTTGTGCGAACGCGCCTGTGGCTGACGACGCATCCAGTCGAGCTCGGTTTTGTAAATATTGATTGTGCGTTCCGATTCCGTATTGAAATTTTCAATTCTTTCCTGACGTTTTTCAAGATAATAGCTGTAATTTCCCTGATACTGAAAGAGTGCCTGATGATCAATTTCGAGAATCACATTACACACGCGATCGAGAAAATATCGGTCGTGCGTCACCATAAGCAGCGCCATCGAAGAGCGGCGCAGGAATTCTTCGAGCCATTCCACCATTTCAAGATCGAGGTGATTGGTTGGTTCATCGAGGATCAGCAGTTCCGGCTCCGAAATCAGCACATTGGCCAGCGCCACACGTTTAAGTTGTCCGCCCGAAAGTTCCGAAATTTTCTGTTCGAAGTTTGTAATTTTCAGTTTTCCAAGAATTTGTTTGATGCGCGTTTCGTAGTCCCAGGCTTTGTGCAAATCCATAAGTGCAATCAGCTCAGCAAGTTTTTCATGGTCGCCCGAAGCCATGCAGTGTTCGTATGCCGCCACAGTACGCATAACCTCATTGTCGGAACGCAAGCAGGCATCAATCACCGAAAGTTCTTTTGGAAAATCAGGGTTCTGGTCGAGATAGCCCACACGC
>JAGPIU010000201.1 GCA_018054805.1 Paludibacter sp.
CTTACGGAGCCGAGTTTATGCTAAGGAAAAATACCGGAAAATGGACTGGTTCGCTCAGTTATGCATGGTCGTATGCCGACCGTGTGTTTGCCAATATCAACGGAGGCAAAAGCTACGAGTTCGATTACAACCGTCCGCACAGCATAGCTCTGAATGCTAACCGCGATTTACGCAACAACTGGACCATGAGTGCGGTTTGGATTTTTCAGAGCGGAACGCCTTATACGCCAGCATTAAGCAAATACTATAGGCCCGACCCTGAAACCGGTGAACCCTTACTTGCCATTCATTATGGCGAAAAAAACTCAGCACGTATGCAAGCCTATCATCGCCTCGACCTGAGCTTCAACCACACCATTACTACTAAGCGTGGCAACAAAGCTGTATGGACATATTCGCTCTACAATGCCTACAACCGCATCAATCCTTTCGGGTATTACTACGACAACGACAACGATCTCTACAATATGACACGTTACGACCGGCCGCTTAAACTATACAAAATGAGCCTTTTCAGTATTATCCCAAGCATTTCGTACAAAGTGTATTTCGATTACAGCAAAAGACCTCAAGAAAAGAAAGAAAAGAAAAAATATAATTGGTTGTATTTTTAGTAAGGAGGCAGTTTCTAAAAAAACAAAACACTTTGCCACGTTATTAACTGCTTTCTCATCTATGTAAACAGTACTACAGCGTAAGCAAAAAAACATGAAATTATGAAACGAACATGACAAAATTTAAACAATTTTGACCCACAGGGGTATGTTTAAATTTTGTTTTGTGAGTTCCATCTGACAACTATAAAAAAAATTATAAACAGATGAAAAAAATCCTATTCCTAATTTTAATAATCCCGATTCTTTACGGCTGCCCTCCCCCTTGTCCACAAACAAGCGTAATCGAAGTTGGACCGTTATCGGAATCAGCTCTTGCACTTTGCCCGTATAAAAACGGAGAAACATACAAATTCAAACACTCCAATGGGCATATTATTGATTTCACAGCAACAAGGGAAACTATTATTCAATACAACAATTACGATTATGGCTGTGGCCCTATGTTGAGATTCGAAGAAAACATTTGTGCATTAAAACCCAACTATCCAATTTTCAATATTGAGATTCGCATTTCAAATCCCGATTCAGCATTTAACGTCCTGAGCATTTACGCAGGTAACAGCTACTTTATGTTTTCACACTCCAATCAGTTTGGTTTTGTAGCCGACACTTTCGAAGATTCGTTGGTGCTCGACAACAAGACATTCTACAATGTTCAAAAAATGAAGAACTATGGGTATGGCTATAACGAAATACAATTAGCCGATAGCATATATTACAATCAGGAATCAGGTATTATCAAAATCAAATTATCAAATGGCGAAAGTTATACGGTCAGCAATTAATATTGCATTAATAGCATTAAGCATGTCTCTAAGTTCCTGTGGCGACGAATTCGCACTTTCTGAAAAATACTATTACATAAAAGATAGTAGCAAAGAATGGCTCGTGGCTGACTCGCTCGTTGGTAAACCCTTTGATATGATTGACAAAAATGGGATTAGTACAAATTACAGTGGATTTAGTCAAAATAAAGAATTCAGCACAGGCACTTCAGGACTAATATTTTTGCCAATGCCTACAAAAAAATCATATCGCGAAAATTATTATCTGGCTACCAATTCGAATTATAATCACTCATTCAGTATGTACCTTTACGCCTCATACGGATCGGGATTGGGCGACGAACTGCATTTTAATTTTCAGGATCTGTATTTTCATTACAACATTGAATCTAACAAGCTTACTTACCTCTGGAGCTATCAGGGAGCATTTGATTTCAACGAAGAATCTCTACAAGTAAAAAATCCTTATGCTTCAGTTGAAATAAAAAATAATTTCATAATCAGAGACAGGCAGTACAGCGAGGTTCTGTGTTTTCAGATAAATGATGAATTAAACAAGCGGAACAATAATGACATTGTAGCTATATATTATGCAAAAGGCTGGGGATTGGTAAAATACACTTATAAAAATGGATTAGTCGTGGAGCGAAAATCTTAAACTAATCTAGTCAGAATCATCTAAACAATGAGCGATTGACTTCAAATCAATCGCTCATTTATCAAAAAAAAAGTCATTTTATTTCGAAAATTCAAAAACCCACATTACTCTTCTTTCATTAAGAATCGTGCACTACGACGTGTGCGTTGCGAGAGCAGAATGGTTCGTCCGGCTGTGGTTTCGTCGGCCACTTTGTCGTTTACCGAGCGAATGGTGAGCAGTTCGAGTTTTTCGTTATAGTTCACTTTAAAATCGTTGCCCAGTTCGTCGAGCGCTCCTGCTAAGTAGCGGTTATTGTCCACACACACCGAAATACTAATGGCCGACGATTGTATAAGTGATATTTTGAGACGATGCTTGCTCATAACTGTAAACGCTTTCGAAAGACTTTCCTCGAGCACAAACGAAAAGTCGCGCGGACGAATGGTTACCAACACCTGATTTTTTCGCAAGATATACACAGGCACATCCACCGGATTTTTCACTTCGGCTTTTATCACCGAGCCAGCCTCGTCGGGACTTCCGAACGGACGTACATAAAGCGGAATATTTTTATTTTCGAGCGGCTTAATAGTCTTAGGATGAATAATTTGTGCACCGCTATAAGCTAATTCCACTGCATCAAGGTAAGTCAGTTCGGGAATATGCACAGTATCCTTGAAAATGCGTGGGTCGGCATTCAAAATTCCGGGTACATCTTTCCAGATACTAACGCTTTCGGCATCGAGCAAATTGCCCACCACAGCAGCTGTATAATCGGAACCTTCACGTCCGAGCGTGGTCGGATCGCCTTTGATATTGGCACCAATAAAACCCTGTCCGATATAGACTTTGGCATCCGAGAAATCAGCAGCTTTTCGGAGTTGCTTCTGCGACTCTTCCATTTTCACATTGGCTTCACGGAAATTACTGTCGGTCACCAGCAAACCACGCATATCGAGCCAACGGTTATCGACACCCGATTTCTGCAAATAAGCCGAAACTACTTTGGTGGAAAACA
>JAGPIU010000018.1 GCA_018054805.1 Paludibacter sp.
CGCATTTTGAAACCGGCTTCAGTCAGAATATCGAGCAAACCTTCTTCGCG
This sequence comes from Paludibacter sp., assembly GCA_018054805.1. The sequence continues at coordinate 51 of JAGPIU010000018.1, forward strand.
AATTTGTTGCTCCACTTTCCAGCTACCGGGCACAAGCCATGCAGTCACATTGTCGGCTTTCTTTTTACCTTTTACATAGTTGGCAAAAATACGGAAATCCTCAATACGACCATTGGTACAACTGCCAAGAAACACAAAATCAATCTGTTTTCCTTCGAGTTTTTCGCCCGCCTGAAAGCCCATATAATTCAATGATTTTTCAAACGAAATACGTCCGGCTTCATCAATCTGATCGAGAGTAGGAATTGATTCTGTAATACCCATACCCATACCCGGATTTGTTCCGTAAGTAATCATAGGCTGAATATCGGCAGCATCGAACACAAGTTCTTTGTCGAATTTCGCCCCTTCATCTGTTTTAAGGGTTTTCCAGTATGCTAATTTCTGCTCCCACTCTTCGTCTTTAGGAGCAAATTCGCGACCATTTACATACGCAAAAGTTTTTTCGTCGGGAGCAATCATACCACCGCGTGCACCCATTTCAATCGAAAGATTACAAACAGTCATGCGTTCTTCCATGCTCATATTGCGAATAGCTTCACCAGCATATTCCACAAAATAACCTGTAGCGCCGCCTGTAGTAAGTTTCGAAATCATATAAAGAGCAAGATCTTTGGCTGTTACACCTTCGCCAAGCTTACCGTTGAAAGTAATACGCATGGTTTTAGGACGGGTTTGCAAAATACACTGTGTAGCCAGCACCATTTCCACTTCGCTGGTACCAATACCAAAGGCAATGGTTCCGAAAGCACCGTGTGTAGAAGTATGACTATCGCCACACACGATGGTCATTCCGGGCTGTGTAAAACCATTTTCAGGGCCAATAATATGCACCACACCATTTTTCTCATGTCCGAGCGGATAGAAAAGCGGCATGTTGAAATCGGCTGCATTACGTGCAAAAGTATCGAGCTGATTGCGCGAGATCGGGTCTTTTACAGGCTGATCCTGATCAATAGTTGGCGTATTGTGGTCAGCTGTCATTGTGGTTTTATCGGGACGGAATACTTTCAGTCCGCGGGCACGTAAGCCATTAAAAGCCTGAGGGCTTGTCACCTCATGACAAAAATGACGATCGATGTACAATTGCGTAGGTCCGTTTTCGACTGACGACACCACGTGCGCATCCCATATTTTATCGAAGAGGGTAGCTGCCCCCTGACCTGCCCCCCAACCCCCTGAAGGGGGAGTTGTCGAGCGTTTATCTTTGTTTTCTGTATTAATCATTTTTCTATTTTATATAAATTTATTTAGTGCTCACTATTCCCCCTTTAGGGGGTTAGGGGGCAAGTTTATTTATTTCACAAACTGATTTATTGCATTGATGTAAGCTTCGACAGAAGCAGCCACAATATCGGTATTTGCACCAAATCCGTAATATACAATACCATCGTACTCAACCTGCATGTGCACCTTACCCACATCGTCGCTACCTTTGCTGATAGCCTGAATGGTAAATTCCTGCAAAGTCATAGTGCGGTTAATGATTTTTTTCAGGGCTTTTATGGCTGCATCAACTGGTCCATTACCCGACGAAGCTGCTTCGAATTTCTCTCCGGCAATAAGCAAACCAATGCTGGCCACCGAACGAACACCAACTCCGGAAGTAACCTGAAGATAATCGAGTTTGATTCTTTGTTTTTCCGAACGTTCCTTGCCCGCAAGCACCAATACATCGTCGTCGTTGATATCTTTTTTCTTGTCGGCTAATTTAAGAAATTCTTCGTAAATTTTGTCCAGTTGCTCACCTTCCACCTCCACACCAAGTACCGAAAGACGATGTTTCAAGGCAGCACGACCGCTACGGGCAGTAAGCACAATAGAATTTTTATCGATTCCCACATCGGTAGGATCCATAATTTCGTAACTTTCGCGGTTTTTTAGCACACCATCCTGATGAATTCCCGACGAATGCGCAAAAGCATTGCGACCCACCACAGCTTTATTGGGCTGCACAGGCATATTCATTAAACTTGAAACCATGCGGCTGGTCGAATATATTTTCTGAGTATTGATATTGGTATCAATTTCCAGATTTTTATGACATTTCAGAATCATGGCCACTTCTTCGAGCGAAGTATTCCCGGCGCGTTCGCCAATACCATTGATCGTAACTTCCACCTGACGGGCACCATTGAGCACTCCGGCCATTGTATTGGCTGTAGCCATTCCAAGGTCGTTGTGACAGTGCGTAGAGAGAACCGCATTGTGCACACCATTTACATTTTCCATCAGGAATTTTATTTTTTCGCCATACTGATGCGGCAGGCAATAACCTGTGGTATCGGGAATATTAACCACAGTAGCACCGGCTTTAATCACAGCTTCAACCACACGCGCCAAATATACATTGTCGGTACGACCCGCATCCTCACAATAGAATTCCACATCTTCCACATACTTTTTAGCATATTTTACAGCCGCCACAGCACGTTCAAGGATTTCTTCCTGTGTAGAATTAAATTTATATTTGATATGAAAATCGGAAGTTCCGATACCTGTATGAATACGTTTACTTTTGGCATATTGCAATGCCTCAGCTGCCACGTCAATATCTTTTTGCACACCACGCGTGAGGGCACAAATGGTTGGCCAGGTGACCGCTTTCGATATTTCCACTACCGATTTAAAATCGCCCGGGCTCGACACAGGAAAACCTGCCTCGATCACATCCACGCCAAGTTGCTCAAGGGCTTTGGCTACCTGAATTTTTTCTACTGTATTCAACTGGCATCCGGGCACCTGTTCGCCGTCGCGCAGAGTAGTGTCAAAAATAAAAAGTCTGTCCATATTCTTTCGATTTACAATTTTATCATTTACAATATACTATTGGTTGCATAGATTCTTTTCTCTGAATCAACCAACAAGCAATTCGTATTTTATCATTCCATCTCCCCATCATAGCTTGCGCACTCCGCAAAAGAGAGATGCAGTAACGGGAGTTGTAGTGAACTAAAAAGCCTTTCGCACCGTAGTGAGAAAGGCTTTATTATATTACATACAATTAATTACATACCAAACTCACTTCGTCTTGTTTTGCAAGAGAATAATAATACCGAGTAGAAGAATATGTAGAAAACTGCGATTCATTGCTCATTTTTTTAATTCTGTGCAAAGATACTGCTATTTTTTATTTATGCAATACAAAATGAAATATTTTTGAGCACTTTTGTTTCAATTCAAAATATATTCATCATAACAAACAAAACTTTATCACTTTGGTTCAAACCGGCTACATATAAAAAAGGGAAGTCTCTTATCGAGAATTCCCCTTCAAAACAATATCTAAGTTATGACTATGCTCCTATAAGCGCCTCGTAATCGGCAGCGGAAAGCAATCCATCGAGCTGAGCAGCGTCAGCCACAGAAAGTTTCACCATCCATCCTTTACCGTAAGGATCTTCGTTTACAAGCTCAGGGGCATCTTCAAGCGCAGTATTGAACTCCAGAACCTCACCATCTACAGGAAGGAAAAGCTCAGAAACAGTTTTAACAGCTTCAACTGTACCGAAGACTTCGCCGGCAGCCAGGCTCTCGCCCACAGTTTCCACTTCGACGAAAACAATTTCGCCCAATTCGCTTTGTGCGTAATCGGTAATACCTATATAGGCCACATCACCTTCCACACGTACCCATTCATGTTCTTTGGTGTACTTCAGATTAGCAGGAATACTCATAATATCAAATTTTAAAAGTTTGTATTGTTAGTGTTATATTTTAATTTTAGCAATTACAGGATAATGATCAGATGCTTCGTCCTTAATAATTTCGCAATCGAGCACTCCGAATTCCGGAGAGCAGAAAATGTGGTCGATACGGAAACGAAAAATAGACTCGTTGTAAGTATAGCCAGGACCAAAACCGGATTCAGCATAAGCATCTTTCATTTTTCTTTTTATTCTGGAATAAGAATACGAAAGTGGCAAATCGTTGAAATCGCCGCAAACCATAATTTTATAGGGTGAACGTCGCACCATAGCAGCCACTGAGTCAGCCTGTACAGCTCTTACACGATAAGCAGCTCCTAATTTACGGGAAAGATGCAAAGTTGTACCCGATAGATTTTCGGTATTGAAGTTCTCCTTCAGCTCAATAGGCATCAGCTTATCCTGATGTGTAAGCCTGTTCGATTCGAGATGCAGATTTACAAAACGAACAGTATCTCCATCAATCACAATATCGGAAAACTGACAAAGGTTGTAGTCGGAATCGAAATGCACACTGTCCCGTTTTACAATCGGAAATTTCGAGAAAGTAGCCACGCCAACCAAACTCCAGCCACTGCGGTATTTATAAGTTATATGTTTATACGGATAATCGCGAAACGCTTTCCGGACATCACTCTCGGTCAGATATTTTTTATCAGGGCTTACAGAAAATTCCTGCAGACAAACCACATCAGCATTTTGAGCCCGTATCAAACGAATTACCTTGTTCGGATTTTCTTCTGTATCTTTCACAAGCATACCGGTGAGCATCACATTGTAAGTCATTACGCTGATATGTTTTTCGGCCAATACGCTTTCCGATTTTCCAAAATGCATGGGGATAGCCAGAGCAATTTCGGGAGCAGCATAAATCAGAGCAGCCAGCGAAATAAGGAAATGCCATTTTCGGGCCAACGCCCAGAACAGAATAAAACCGACATTAAAAACTACGATAAAAGGAAAAATAAGTGTGGTGTAAGCAGGCATCAGAATTTTTTCCGGGCTTACAGTAGTAGCCAGCAGAGCAATAAACAACAGAAGCACGACCACCACATTGGCAATCAGTGCGATGCTTTTCACTAAGATTCTTCCGAACATGCTTTATCACGGTCGTTCTCTCAGAACCACCCAACATTAATTTTTACTTTGATCGAACAAACGCTTTTTCTCTTCGGCAGTAAGGCTTTCGTATCCCGAAGTTTTGATTTTATCCAGAATACGATCAATATCTTCCATTCGGCGCGCTTTACTCACATTATATTCAGCATCGGTCATTTTCCGACCAGCCTGTGCGCCGCCTTTCTTTACCTTCAACTTACGTGGTTTAAACAGACCTGTCAACAGGTCGATAAATCTGTTCAATCCACGGGTAATATCCTTCCCGCTTCGCAAAGATACAACAAAAATGTAACCCACCAAAGCTCCACCAAGGTGTGCTATTTCGCCTCCTGCATTTTCCGAAGTAATACCAAAAAAGCTTGCCAACACTACAAAAAGTGCGATATATTTAAGTTTTACAGCGCCTAAAAACATCAAACGCATTTCCATATCGGGGGCACGAAAAGCCACAGCCAGAATTATAGCCATAATAGAACCCGAAGCCCCTAAAAGAATGCTAAAAGCCACTGATGGCGCAAACAATGGAAAAAGATTATATGCCAGTATATAAAATAGCGCTCCGCCAAGACCACCCAGCAGATACAGAGCTACCAGCTGTTTGTCGTTGAAATACATTTGAAAAAGTTTTCCGAACCAGTACAACGCAAACATATTGAACAGTATGTGGAAAAACCTTTCGTGAAGAAACATATACGAAATAAGTGTCCACGGACGACTCAGCAGTTCAAACAAGTCTGCGGGCACAGCTAACCACGGGAGTATGAATTCGGCCGACACATTGAAAAGCCGAAAACTTATCAGAACAATTTGCAACACTACAAATACAGCCACATTGAGAAATATCAACCGGGTAAGCGCATCACCCTGACGATAAAGCTGTTTTATTCTATCGATAAAATCCATTTTTTTTGAAAAATAAAAAAAACTCTGATTGAAAAACCGTAAACTCAACGAAAAACCGACAAAAAAATGAGAGCTAAAACAAACTCCTCTTTTTACGCCAGATAAGAATAAGAATAGCGCCAAAAAGCATACCTCCAAGGTGAGCAAAGTGGGCAATATTATCGCCCGAGAAATTAGCAACACCAAGAAACAGTTCGGCTACTCCATAGAGCAACACAAAAACACGGGCTTTGATGGGCACCGGAATAAAAATCATCATTAAACGTGCTTCGGGGAAAAGCCAACCGAATGCCAGTAAAAGTCCGAACACCGATCCGGAAGCACCTACGGTAATGAATTTATTCAGAAAATCTACTTTTTGAGGAATAAGCGTCGCTGCAGCTTCGGGCGTTTGAGCAATTGTAGCATTCACTGCATTCATAATGGGTTGAAATTCCACAGTCCAGAAAAGCTGCTGTACAATTCCCGCACCCACGCCGGTCACCAAATAATACAATAAAAATTTGCGGGGACCCCAAACCGATTCCAAAGCCGAACCGAACATAAAGAGCGCAAACATATTGAAAAACATATGATAAAATCCACCGTGCATAAACATGTAAGTAACAAGCTGTGCGGGATTAAATTTTTCGGCAGCCCAGTAATGCATTCCCAAAATATCTTCGATGGAAACATCCACACCCCAACGCATCAGGAATCCCGGGGCGACAAGTGTGACCAGCCACATAATGACATTAATTGCAAGTAAGTTTTTGACTACCGGAGTCAGGTTATCGAGAAAGCTATTCATATATCGTAAATAATATGATCTTTAAATACAGGTCAGCCCTGCTTTACAACAAAAATCAGGGACTGCATTATTTATATGTATAAAAAGAATGTGTTTTTAAAAGATTATCCCCTTCGGAAAGGGCTGTGAATAAAAATGCAACACAAAAGTAATGATTTTATCCCCTGTAAATATGTTTTCTAACATATTTTTTGAAATTGAGCAAAAAAATGATGATTTTTTCCACTTTATTGTTTGTTATTTATTTTCAAACAGTTACATTTGCAGGGTCAAAATGTATGTATATTGTTTTAAATCAAAAAAAATCAGAAATTCTTATGAACAAAGCAGAATTAATCAATGCTATTGCCGCAGAATCAGGTCTTAGTAAAGTAGATGCTAAAAAAGCGCTCGAAGCCACAGTTAAAGCCGTATCGGATGCACTCGTTGCCGGCGACAAAGTAAGTCTTGTAGGTTTTGGTACATTCTCTGTATCGGAACGTGCTGCCCGTCCGGGTATTAACCCTGCCACCAAACAGGCAATTACCATCGAGGCTAAAAAAGTAGCTAAATTTAAACCCGGAGCTGAACTCGGCGCTGCTATCAACTAAGCTGACGCATTGTATTGAAACGTAAAAAGGAATATCGCATTTGATATTCCTTTTTTATTTTGTAGAAACGGGTAATAAACTTACAGGAAAATACCTTCGCGAATTGACTTTGACACATCCGCACCCTTCACACTTTCCACTATGCGCAAAGCAAACTCAATGGCCACTCCGGCCGCTTTGGCTGTGAACACATTCCCTGCCTGAACTATTTTATTTTCAGAAAGGTGAGCGCCTTTCAACGCATTTTCGAATCCGGGATAACAAATGGCTTCTTTTCCGTTCAGAATATTCATTTTTCCCAAAATAGATGGCGCTGCGCAAATAGCCGCCAGATTTCCACCTTGAGCATATTTTTCAAGAATTAACTCACGGAGACCATCATGATTTCCGAGATTGGTAGTTCCGGGCAGTCCACCTGGCAAAAACAAAAAATCATCGGCAGCGAAAGCAGCATCTTCGAACAATACATCGGCCAGCACAGGTATCGCGTGTGCTCCGGTGACTACTTTATGGCCTGTGACCGACACAGTGAGCACCTCAATAGCAGCGCGACGAAAGATATCTATCGGCGCAACAGCTTCAATTTCCTCGAAACCTTCGGCAAGAAAAACACATATTCTCATGACGCTCTGTTTTTACTGATTTGAATATTTACCTTAACCTGAAATTGTAGGTAATTGTACCTGCAGCCACTCCGTTACCGGAAGTAAATTTCGTAGCTTTAGCAGCAGAAATAGCAGCATTGCGCAATTCTGTACTCGAAATATTTGTAGGAGAGCCTACCGAAGCACTTGTCACATTTCCGTTGGCATCCACACGAATATTCACAGTAATTCTGCCTTCCTCGTTACTGTTATAACTTGGCTGCACCAATCGACCACTCAATGAACGGCCGTTAAGCGACCACGAGTTTCCACCCGAAGAGCCCGAACCCAATGGATTTCCCTGCGAGGTATTTCCTGAGGTTGACCCGCTTCCGGTTGAGCCTGTATTCGAGCCCATACCTCCCATCAATGCATTGGCTTTATCAATGGCTTCCTGCTCTTTACGTTTTCTTTCGGCTTCGATGCGCGCCTGCTCTTTTCGCTCCCTTTCGGCTGCTTCTCGGGCTTCGCGCTCTTTTTTCTTTTGTTCGGCTATGGCCAGGGAATTATCGTCCTGCGTCATCAAATCCTGTTTTACAGGCTTTGTGGCAGAAGCAGGAGGAGGCGATGTTTCCACAGGTTTTGTTTCGGGCTGTACTTCCTGCATCGGGCCACCACCTTCGATGGCATCGCCGAAACTCACCATAATACCTTCTTCTTCGGGCATTTTGGTTCCAGGCATGAATAGCAGAAACAAGAACAGCAGCAACAACACCATAAATGTCATTGAACCGGCCGAACCATATAATTCTGATTTTTTCACCTTACTTCTTTGTTGTTTGGGTTGCTATCACTAATTTCAGTTTGTGCTGATTGGCTATATCCAGCACTTTCACCACCTCTTTATAAGCTATATTCTGATCGGCATGCAATGCGATATAAGTAGTTGTATCCTGAGCCACAAGATTCAGAATGTAAGATTCGAGAACTTCGGGTGCCACAGCTTCGGGCATCGCAGAACCCCTGGCCACAAAATAATTACCATCCGCATCGATCGACACTTTGGCAATTACGGCTTTGGTTGAAGAACTGGCTTTGCTTTGAGGCAGATTCAGTTTGATATCGTTTGGCGACGACATGGTAGAAGCCATGATAAAAAACAGAAGCAACAGAAAAATAATATCTGTCATCGACGACATCGAAAATCCCGCTTCTACTTTTATTCTTTTCTTTAACGACATTTTATAATGGTTTTATTGAAAATTACAAATAAGGAATTATCGGACAACTATTTAAGTTTTTACTAAATAATTATACCGTACTTTTATAAAGATTCCTGAAAGAATTATGCTGGTTCGTTCAGCAGATCAAGAAACTCCATGGTTCTACCCTCGAGTTTACGAACTACAGAATCGACTCTTGAAACAAGATAATTATAAGCAAAATATGCTAAAATACCTACAATCAGACCACCAATAGTGGTTACCATAGCCTGATACATACCTACCGAAAGGTCGCTGAGCTGAATGGTTCCTGAATTGTTGAGCGACATATTATAAAAGGTTGTCACCATACCGGTAACAGTTCCGAGAAACCCAATCATTGGCGCACCACCCGAGATAGAAGCCATAATTACAAGTCCCTTTTCGAGATTAGCGATTTCGAGATTTCCAACGTTTTCGATAGCCACAAGCACGTCACTCATAGGGCGTCCCAAACGGCTAAGTCCTTTTTCGACCATTCGTGAAGTGGGTGTATTGGTATCACGACAAAGTTTTACGGCAGCATCAATTTTCCCATCATAAATGTAGTCTTTGATGCGATTCATAAACGAATTGTCTTCTTTCAGAGCTGTTTTGAGAGTCACAAGTCTTTCGATAAGCATGTACACTGCAAAAGCAAGCATCAAAGCAAGTACAATCATAATAGGACCGCCGTAGGTGGCCATGGTCCACAAATTCATTTTCTCCTGTACAACCGGTGTTTCGGCAGCAGTGGTAGCCACATTGGTGGCAGCTTGTAAAATCAACATTAAGTTCATAAAATTCTGATTCTGTTTTTATGTGGTTTTGATAATTATTTACGCTAAAAAAATAAAACAATATCTCTGAATTTGAGACAATATTATATCAACTGATTTTTATACGCTTTTATTGTATTCTCAAGTCCTAAATATAAAGCATCGGCTATCAGCGCATGACCAATCGACACTTCGTCGATCCACGGAATAAT